>JBFXEX010000027.1:0-53961 GCA_050179645.1 Xanthobacteraceae bacterium
CCGCGCTCGCACCGTCTCCGCAACCCCGGCCAGCTCCGACGGAGCGAGCGCTACGGTCCGAACCCGCCGTTCAAAGGGGTCCCTTTTGGAAGCCGATACGGGGGCCCGATCTAACGCCGATTGACAGTTCGACGTCGAGCGCGACCTCGATGCCCTTCTCGACGTGACCGGACAGCGCGCAGGCCTCGGCCGCCTTGGCGATGCTGGCGGCTTCCTCGAGGCGGGACCGCATCTCGGTGAGGTAGGCCTTGATGGTGATCTCGATCGTCTGCGGGTCCATGGCGGCGCCTCCTTCGGGCACCACACATGCTTCCGGTGGCCGAGAAGTCGAGCGGAAGCTGAGCAATATTCTGGCTCATTTCAGCCCGGTCGGATCATCTTCCGATCCGTTGAGCAGCCGGCGAATCAACGCCGCCGGCCGTGCCGGCGCATCAATCCGCGAATGATGCCGAGGGGGTCGGCCCCGATCGCGCGCGCAATCGCCAGGAATTCCACGACGTCGATGCGGCGCTCGCCGCCCTCGTTTTTGGCCACGAACGACTGGGGCTTCTTGAGCCTCTTGGCGACATCGTGCTGGGTCAAGCCGGCATCCCTGCGGGCCTCTTTGATAAGCTCGCAGAAAGCGGCCTGCTCGGCCGAATGGATGGATTTGTCGATACTGCGCCCGCGCTTGGTCATCGGCGCGGGAATGTGATCCCAGTAGCGGATTAACCCAAAATGGGATACTTCCAGGTCCTCAGGGCTTGCCGCTAACGTTGGTTCAATAGGACCTGGACTTCGCCCCGCAAGGAAGCCATTACTCGGTGTGTGGGGAGGTTGCCGCCTGGAGTTATCCGATAATAGGATAATTTCCTTCTGGAGCCAATCGTGTGAGCCGCCGTGGGAGGTAGAATGCAAGCACACGCCGCTACCATGTTGATCGCAGTCTCGACCGCGGGATTGTTCGGTTGCACCACGGCCCCGAGCGGCGCGGATGCTGGAGCATATCCGGCGCGGTATCGCGAGATAGCGCAGAGCTACCTGAAAACGACGCTCTTTGATCCCTACAGCGCACGCGACTTTCAGGTTGCGTCACCCAAGGTTGGGCAGATGAATATTCCGGGCACATTCAGCATCGAAACCGGCTGGTTGGTCTGCTACCGGGGCAACGCCAAGAACCGTATGGGCGCCTACACGGGCGTCAAAGACTCAGCGATGCTCATCCGCAATGACAATGTGATCACCTCGAACGAGGATCCCAACCACTATGAGGTCCGAACCAACTGTCGGGACGTAAAATACGAACCCATTTCGCTGAGTTGAAGCTCAACATCACTAAGCTAAACTCTACGCTCTTTGGCCGCCCTCGGTACGCCCAGCTCGCCAATGAGTAGGCTGCCGCCTAGCGACTGTCGACCTGGAGGATCAATAGACATTGTCCAGGTTGTACGTGGATCCCTTGTATCCGAGCGCCTGAGAGATGCTGTCGACCTGATCGTCCGTCTTGCCCTGCGGGAATGCCAACAGCTCGGCCTCGAGCACGGGCAAGAAGGCCGCTCCTCTCGGAAATCGGACGAGACCTGCCTCGAACTTCGCCTGCTGAACATATAGCCGGCCCTTCTTGTCGCGCTCGATGGGGACGAGCTGGACCGGATACGTCAGTGCCGGCTTGAGCTCCTGCGCCAGCGCCGATCCCGTGGATGCGTCCTCGATCAGCACGACGCGCGGCTTGTGACGCTGCGCCTGCGCAATGGCGGTCGCCTTGAGCCGGGGGTAGTCGAAGCGCCCTCGAACCAAGTCGATGAGGTAATAGACGCCATCATGCAACAGCCAGGTCGTGCAGACCGACCAGTCGTTCTGGGCCCCGTCCTTAGCGGCCGTATCCCAACTCTGGATGACCATGGACCGATAGGTCCGCTCCGGCAGGCTGTCGTAATAACGTAGCCACTCGCGACGAATCATTGCGCCGCCCGGCGGCACCGGTGCCTGCTGGTATTGCGCAGAAAACAGGTCCGAGCCGAGTTCCCAGCGTAGCTTTTCCAACACGTCGACCGGTTCCCGCTCCGGGTGCAGCGCTTCGCCCGCGCGCCGCCGGTGGATTACTCCATCGCCGATCGGAATTGCTTCGTCCTCCTCCGCGACCGCAGCCAAATTCAGGACCGTCCAGTCGTCGGAACTCTCGGTCAGATGCCCGGTCAAATCGTTAAGATGGACCCGCTGCATGACCACAATGATGAAGCCGGTCTTCTTGTTGTCGAGCCGGGAGACCAGCGTGTTGGAGAACCATTCGTTCAATGCGGTCCGCACGGCGTCGGATTGAGCGTCGGCCGCCTTGAGCGGGTCGTCGACGATGAATCCATCGCCACCCAGGCCGGTCAAAGTGGCATGCACCGATGTGGCCCTTCGAAAACCCCGACTGGTCGTATAGACGTCCGAATCTGCCATGCGGGCGATCCGTATCTTGGTGAACGCCTTGCGGTACCAGGGCGACGTCACGATCGAGCGAAATTGAGCGGCGTGCGTGGCCGCCAGCTCATTGCTGTAGCTGATACCGAAGATCTTGAGGCGGGGGTTGTGTCCCAACAGAAACGCCGGGAACACCACCGACACCAGGATCGACTTCAATGATCGGGGCGGCAGGTTGATGATCAACCGGTTGATCTCGCCGCGACGAATGCGTTCAAGCTGATAAATGATCGCCTCCAGATGCCAATTCTCGAGGAAGGGGGCGCCCGGATTGAGGGTCTGCATACTCTTGTGCAGGCAGGCCAACAGGTCGGTGCGGACCGCAGTGTTGAGGTAGTCTCTATCCCTGAGCTTCATGAATTCTCTCCGCCATGACGTAGCGCCAACCGGCGCGCAAATGCCTCCAGGACCTCGCGATCATCGTCGCTGAGGTCCTCGCCCTCGATCTCGCCCGACACCATTGCGGCGTAACGGTTCAGCACAAACGAAGCGCTCTTCGGATTACCCTTGAGCGCGTCT
The DNA here is from genome assembly GCA_050179645.1 of Xanthobacteraceae bacterium. Taxonomy (GTDB): domain Bacteria; phylum Pseudomonadota; class Alphaproteobacteria; order Rhizobiales; family Xanthobacteraceae; genus VAZQ01. The sequence continues at coordinate 2,965 of JBFXEX010000027.1, forward strand.
TCGGTGATACGCAGCAAAATGCCCTCCAGGATCGAGATTCTGCGGGATTGGCCACCAGACCTGCTCTCGATCTTACGGTGCATGATGTCGCGCAGGATCGTTGACTCGTTCTTGGCCCCCTTCGGCCTGCCGCGGGGATTGCCGCTCTTGCCGGGCTTGAACTGGTGGGCCTGGGGTGGCCGGCCATAGCCGACATCACCACCCTTCTTCCGGCTCATGAGCGGCCTCCGGTCAGCTTGGCCGCCCGGTCGGCCTCGACCTCATCAAAGGTCCGGCCGGTCGAACTCAGGACGGCGTCGCGCCTGGTGAAGGCCTGCCAGCGTCGGATCGCGACATCGACGTAGAGGGGATCGAGTTCGAGACCGTAGCCGCGGCGGCCGACCCGTTCGGCCGCCATGATGGTCGTGCCGGACCCCATGAAGGGATCGAGCACGATGTCGCCGCGCCGGGAGCAGTCGCGGATCGCGTCCGCGACCATTGCGACCGGCTTGACGGTCGGGTGCGCGGACAGATCTTCCATCCGTCCCTTGCGAAACGTGTTGGCACCCGCATAGCTCCAGACATTGGACCGCCGGCGGCCGTGCTGACCGAGCTCGAAATTGTTGATGTGGGCGGAATCTTCTCCGTTCTTGAATACAAAGATCAGTTCGTGCTGCGAGCGATAGAACGAACCCTGGCCGGCATTGGTCTTCGTCCAGACGATCAGGTTCTTCGGCTGGCCGAAGACCGCCTCGCCGGCGGTGCCGATCTCGATCGTATGACGCCAGTCTATGCAGACGAAGTTGATCGCGCCGCCGACCGAGTGCTGTCCAGCCAGCTGCATGAATCGCTTCAAGAACCGGGTAAACTCTGCGCGGGACATCTCGCCAGAGGCGGCGACGAACTCGTGGTGCCTCACCTTTCCGCGCCCGACAACCGAGGCGATCCGCACGTTGTAGGGGGGATCGGTGAACATCATGGTGGCCTGCTCGCCGGCCATCAGGGTGGAGTAGTTGGCCGCCTTGGTGGCGTCGCCGCAGAGCAGGCGGTGGTGCCCAAGCTCCCACAGGTCGCCCGATCGGCTGACGGGCTGCTTCGCAATGGCCGGAGAGTCGTCAGCCGGATCCTCCTCCGGGTCGACAAGATCGCCCATCAAGGAGTCGATCTCGGCTGGGGCGAAGCCCGTGATATCGAGATCGAAACTGTACTCCGGCAGCAGTACGGCGAGTTCACCAAGTTCTCGGGCTAAGATGTCACGATCCCAGCCGGCATTTTCGGCGATCTTGTTGTCAGCAAGTGCCAGCGCGCGCTTTTCGGCCTCCTTTAGTCCTGTCACCATGACGACGGGAACCTCACGGAGTCCGAGGGTCTCCGCAGCTTTGTAACGACCATGCCCCGCAAGAATGTTGCCCTGCTCGTCCGTCAAAATCGGGCAGGTCCAGCCGAACCGCAGGATGCTGTTGGCGATCTGCTGAATCTGTTTCTTTGAGTGGGTTCGAGCGTTGCGGCCGTTAGGCCGCAGCTTGCTCAGCGAAGTGATCTGAGCTTGTGAAACGGTAGGCATCGATAGCGCGCTCCAATTCAGCGAACGGAGCGTCTACATGTCAGCTGTTGCGCGGGTGCGCATCAAGAGGAAGACAAGTCTAAAGAAATCAAATCGTTAGAGGCCCAGCGAAGTGTGGCGATAGAGGCCGAAGTATCAAATTTGGCGAGAGAGTAATTGGTAGCGACAAATCCTGAGGATCAACAACTCCCTTGCTCCTCGCTCCTGAGCTGCCACATTCCGGACTTTACCAAGGCTGACCGGACGGTCTCTCGCGACACCGACGTTGGGAAATCGACGAATTTTATATACTTGTCGCCCTTTTTAAAGTGACAGATCTGAAACGGCGCCCGGCCGGCCCTCGCAAGCTCGCCCAGCTTTTCGTTGACATAGGCATGCAGCGCTTCAAGCTTTGGGAGTCGCTTGGCGATGCTTCTGTATTCGTCCATGGTACGGTTGCAGCGCTCTTCACCGAGCCAATGAAAAATCAGATCAAGCGCGATGTTTTCCGCTGAGGTCGGGAACGGGGGGACTTTCCTTGCCATACTTCAGATACGCGGCGTGAACTCGGTCGTGACCATCGCCGCCTCCGGTTTGCATCTGATGATTCAAGCTTGAAATATATCTGTTGCCGAGGTTGTGATTTCAACCTGTCGCATAAGGCCAGATTATGGAAACACTGGGTCTGTCTACGAGCGCAACTGGGACTCGCTGCGTCGGAAAGGCTCCCGTTTCGGCTACATGCGCCGGTAGACAAACGGCGCGTCCACCTGCATCGCGGCGATCTGCGCCACGCGCGCATGTTCGGGGGCGAGATGGCAGACTGGGTCGGTGGCGGCGGCATCGCCGGTCAGTGCAAAGGCCTGGCAGCGGCAGCCGCCAAAATCCTGTTCGCGCTTCGGGCAGCTTGCACACGGCTCCTGCATCCAGGAAGTTCCGCGGAAGGCGTTGAAAGCCGGTGAGCTTGCCCAGATATCCGGCAGCGGCCGCTCGCGCACATTCCAGAATTCGAGTCCCGGAATCGATTCAGCGGCGTGGCACGGCAGGACCTTGCCGGATGGCGTGATGTTTAGCGAGCGGCGGCCCCAGCCGCCGACGCACGGCTTCGGCAGCCGCGCATAGTAGTCCGGCACCACCGCATCGATGACGATGCGTCCGTGGTGCCGCGCGCGCAGCTCTTCGACCCGTTCGGCAGCGCGCGTCACCTGCTCGCGGGTCGGCATCAGCATGGCGCGGTTCTTCAGCGCCCAGCCGTAATACTGCACATGCGCGATTTCGACCCGGCCCGCGCCCAGCGCGAGCGCCAGATCGACCATGTCGGTGATGTGCTCGATGTTGGCGCGATGCATCACGGCGTTGACGGTGAGCGGCAGCTTCCGTTGCACCACCGCAGCGGCGAACGCGCGCTTGCGGGCGAACGCGCCGTCATAGCCGGCGATATGGTCGGCGGAGGCGCTGACGCTGTCTTGGATCGAGACCTGAACGTGATCGAGACCGGCGTCGTAGAGGAGGTCGAGCGTCTTGTCGGTGATGCCGACCGCCGAAGTGATCAGGTTGGTGTACAGGCCCGCGTCGTGCGCCGCTTGGGTGATTTCGACCAGGTCGCGGCGCGCCCCCGGCTCGCCGCCCGACAGATGCACCTGCAGCACGCCGAGCGCCGCCGCCTCGCGGAACACCCGCGCCCAGGTCGCGGTGTCGAGCTCGTCCGCGCGCGGATCAAGCGCGATCGGATTGGAACAATAAGGGCAGCCCAGCGGGCAACGGTGCGTCAGCTCGGCCAGGAGGCCAAGCGGCTTGTGCAGTGGTGTCGTGTCGGACGCGACCATCTATGCAACACAAGCGGCTGCCACCGTTGCCGTACCCTCTCCCCTTGCGGGAGAGGGCAGCCGCAGCGGGTCCGCGGCAACGAGTGGGTGAGGGGTGATTTGCTTCGACCCCTCACCCATTCGAGCGTGGTGAGGCGCCTGTGATGCCCTCTCCCGCAAGGGGAGAGGGCGCGCGTCGCGGCAGCGAGTCCTTGGACCAAGCAACAACGCCAGCGTCATATCACAACTCCAAGAGACGCTTGTCGGCAAGCCCACGCAGCAGCGCCGTCACGTCGGCGTGAATGCGCTCGCGCGGCGCGTTGAAGGTGCTCGTCAGGTCGTCGATGATTTCGCCGAACGTCGTCTCGCCGGTGCAGCGCTTGACGATCTCGACCGCGATGGCGTCGGCCTTGAACACCCGTTCGGGTGCCAGCAGCACCCAGCCGCCTTGCGCTTCGCTATGAACGAGCCGCACGCCGCGGGGCAGGCGCGGCTTGGCGTCGGCTGGAATCGTCGCGTCGTCCGCCATGGGAGTTCGCCCTCCGTGGCACTCCGGTTTCGTTCCAACGACCAATTTGCCGAAATGAACCCGCCGCTGCAGAGCAGTCGCGGCGTCCTATGATATATAGTCTAGCATACTCTCGTGGTCCGCGAAGTTGCCCCTCACTCCTCCGGCACGAACGCGCCGGGCGAGATATGCTTAGGTGCCACGTAGGCGTGGTGCAGCGCGTCAAGCATCGCCCACAGCACGTCGCACTTGAATTCCAGCGCCTGCAGGACCGCCCGCTGCTGCTCAGGCGTCCTTGCGCGGGTCTTCACATAGTCGAGCGCGAAATTGGCGTCGCGCTGCGCCTGCGGCGGACGCTGAGAGAAATAGGCCAGCGTGTCGGCACTGACGAAGTCGTAGTTCTTAAGCATGCCCTCAACCCGCTCGTCGATAATTTGCGGCGAGAACATCTCGGTGAGCGACGAGGCGACGGCTTCAAGCAGCGATTTTTGGCGCACAAAGTGCACATAGGCGTCGACCGCAAACCGCGTCCCCGGAAGAATGCCGGCGAGCGAGGTGACATAGTCGCGGTCGAGGCCGAGCCCGTCGGTCAGCTTCAGCCAGCGCGCGATGCCGCCGTCGCCCGCGACTTCGCCGTCGTGATCGACCAGACGGCTGCGCCATTCCCGGCGCAAGGCGGAATCATCGCAACGGGCAATAAGGCTCGCGTCTTTTACGGGGATCATGGCCTGATAATAATAGCGGTTGAGCGCCCAGGCCTGGACCTGCCCCTTGGTGCATTTGCCGCCGTGGAGCAAGCCATGGAACGGATGCAGCCGGTGATAGCGCCTTGCGCCGATGTCCCTGAGGCCAGCTTCCAGCTCCTGCGGCGTCATGAGCTTCATAGGGAACTCCTCGCCTTCCGAAGCCACCTCAGCCGAGCTTCCGGGATCGGTTCGCGATCACAGTACGATCTCCATTCCGTCCTTGGCGACCTGCCAACCAGCGCGCTCGACCGCGGCGTGTTCAGGCGAGCCGTCGATCAGGATCGGATTGGTGTTGTTGATATGCAGGAAGATGCGTCGGGCCGATACCGCGGCGAGAGCGGCGAGCGCGCCGTCGTCGCCGGAGATCGGCATGTGGCCCATGCGGCGGCCGGTCTTCACCCCGGTGCCGCTCGCGATCATCTCGTCGTCGCGATAAAGCGTGCCGTCGAAGAATACGACGTCGGCGCGCGCCATGCGCTCGCGCATTGCGGCGGTCACGGAGGCGGCGCCCGGGATGAAGACGATGCGGGCGCCGACGGCGGACATCTCGACGCCGACATTGGCGGCGGTTTCGCTGGCGGTATCTGGATTGTCGCCCTCGAGGTAGAGCGGCGCCTTGCCGGGCACCACAAAAAGTTCGGCCCGCAGCCCGCCCGGCAAGCTCGCCTGTTCGCCCGGCACTAGCGCCCGTCGCGTCACCACATCCGGCGCCAGCGCGTCGAACAGGGTGTTAGCGGCCAGCGCCGCCAGCGTCGTCGCGGTCGCGCAAATCGTGAAGGGTTCGCGCTCGCGCATGCTGAGCAGGCCTATCACCTGATCGATCTCAGCGCCGGTCAGGATGACCGCCTTGACCGGGCTGCCGCGCGTCCCGGTTCGCGGATGCAGCGCGGGCGAGCGCTCCAGTTGCTGGCGCAGATCGGGAGAGGCGTTGAGCAGAACCCAGTTCTCGCCATCGGCGGAGACCGCGAGGCTCGCCTGGGTACGCGGACGCACTCGCGGGTCGCCGGCCCACGCCAGGCGGCACACGGAGCAGCAGCAATTCCACTGAGGAAAACCACCGCCTGCCGCCGAACCGAGAACGATGGCGGTTAGGCGTCCCATTCAGGACAGCGCAGCTTGCGCTGGGATCAGAACTCGGCCGGCAGGTAGCCGTTGATCTCGAGACCGAGGCAGATTTCGACAAGCGTCGGAGTGGTCCAGGCCATGGTCGTTTCCCTTTTTATGCGGATAAAGACTAGTTCAGCCCGGGCTGGGTTGCAAGGGAGCCCGGCCGCGCTTGGAAATCGGGTTCTCTGGGGATGAGACCGACCAATCGCGAAGCAAGCCGGGCCCTCGGTGCGCCAAACGGCGCTGCCCAAATGGGAAAGAGGAACGCTTAACGGTTGATGCTGGCAAGAAGCCACGGCCCGTCAAGCGAGAGGGATGGTCCGTCCCTCTTGAGCAGAATGAGCGCGTCCCGCGCTTTCGCGGGACCGGACTCTTCTGAATCGGGTCCGGCGAGTTTGACAGTTCCGATTTGTGCTTCGCTCTATTTGCGCCTAACTAATGCGATGGCTGACGGCCTGAAAGTCTGGGCGGGCATGATGAAGCGCGACGTGCACGCACTCTATCTCGCAAGCCGCGACCCGCGCGTGCCCTGGCATGCGAAGGCCCTCGCGGTCGTGGTCGCGGGTTATGCTCTTTCTCCCATCGATCTCATTCCGGATTTCATCCCAGTGTTGGGTTATCTGGACGATGTGATCCTCGTCCCACTGGGCATTCTCATCGTTGTCCGGCTCATCCCGCCAGAAATCATGGCTGAACATCGCGAAATTGCGGCGGCTGCGCAGGAGCGGCCGGTCAGCCGTCGCGCGGCCGTCGCGATTATCTGCATCGGGATCGCGTCCATCGCGCTATGTGCCTGGCTCGTCTACCGTTACCTTATTGCTTGAGCCGGATTGCCTGGAGGATTGCAGATGCTCTGGGTTGGCGACCCCAGAGAAGCAGGAAAGAAAGAACTCAACCAGGGAAGACCCGAGGCAGTTGGGCCCCGGTGCCAGGGGCATTTGCAGGCGGCATAGTCCGTGGCATCATCTTTTGATGCTTCGGGTCAAACATATTGCCATTTTTGTGGGTACCGCGCTCAGTTTTGTGGCATCGGCACACACTGATACTCACGCCACGGAGCGCATTCGTGTGGCGGTGCAGCGCACCGGCACGCTCGCCTGGGAACTCGATGTCATCCGCACGTATGGGCTCGATCGTAAGGCCGATCTACAGATCGACACCATCGAGCTGGCTTCGACGGAAGCCGGCAAAATCGCGCTCAAGGGCGGCTCCGCCGACCTGATGCTGTCGGACTGGCTGTGGGTGTCGCGCGAACGCTCGCTCGGCGACGGCCTCGTGTTCTATCCGTCGTCCAGCACGCTCGGCGCCGTGATGGTGGCGGCGCAGTCGAACATCCACGGCATCGGCGACCTGAAGGGGCGCAAGCTCGCCGTGGCGGGAGGACCGTTGGACAAGAGCTGGCTGCTGCTGCAGGGGCTTGCGCGCCGCTCCGGTCTCGATCTCAGGAAGCAGGCGACAGTCGTCTATGGCGCACCACCGCTCTTGACCGAGAAGGCGCTGCAGGGCGAACACGAGGCGACGCTGACGTTTTGGAATTTCTGCGCCGAGCTGGAGAGCAAGGGCTTCCGCCGTGCCGTCGGCATGGACACGGTGATGAAGGAGCTTGGCGCCAAGGGCCCGGTGGCGATCGTCGGTTACACCTTCGACAGCGCGTTTGCGGGCCGCAGGCGTGCGGCGGTCGATGGATTTCTCACCGCGGTGCGGCAGGCGAAAGAGATTCTGGCGTCGTCGGAAAGCGATTGGCGGCGGCTCGCTTCGCGTATCGGCGTGCGCGACAATGCGGCACTGGCGATCTACCGCCAGCGCTACAGCGAGGGCATCGTCCGCCGCCCCATCGGCGAGGAAGAGGCCGATGCTCGCGCGCTCTATCGCGTACTCGCCGAGATCGGCGGCGCCGAGCTGGTCGGGCCGGCGCGAGAACTTGCCGCCGGCACGTTCTACCGGCCGGCCGAGTGAGCCTGCCGTGGCGTTGAGACTCATCTCTCTCGCGCTGATGATCGCGGCCTGGTACGCGGGCTCGCAGCTCGCCGGCCCGCGGCTGCTTCCCGATCCGCAGTCGGTCGCGCTGGCGATCGTCAACGAAGCGCGCTCCGGCGCGCTCGCCTTCAATCTCGGCGTGACGCTCGCGCGCGTGGCGGTATCGTTCGCGCTCGCCATGCTGCTCGGCACGCTGATCGGGCTCGCGATGGGGCGCTCGCGCACCATCGACCGGTTGGGCGATCCGTGGCTGATCGTGCTGCTCAACCTGCCCGCGCTGGTGATCATCGTGCTGGCCTATGTCTGGGCCGGCCTGACCGAGACCGCCGCGATTCTCGCGGTCGCGCTCAACAAGCTGCCGATTGCCACCGTCACGGTGCGCGAGGGCACGCGCTCGCTCGATCCGGCGCTCGACGACATGGCGCATGTCTTCCGCATGAGCGCCTGGACGCGGCTCCGCCACGTCGTGCTGCCGCAACTTGCGCCGTATCTTGCCGCCGCGGCGCGCTCCGGGTTGTCGCTGGTCTGGAAGATCGTGCTGATCGTCGAACTGCTCGGCCGGCCCAACGGCGTCGGCTTCGAGATCGGCGTTGCCTTCCAGTTGTTCGACGTCACCCGCATCCTCGCGTATGCTCTGGCCTTCGTCGTGGTGATGTTGGCCATCGAAGCGCTTCTGGTACAGCCGCTTGAACGACATGTCGCCCGCTGGCGTCCGAAACCGGCTTGACGTTCGCATCAGGCGAAAGTCCTACCGCGGCGCTTCGGGCGGCGAACTGCACGTGTTGGACGAGCTCGCGCTGACGCTGGAATCCGGCGAGGTCGCTGCCCTGGTCGGGCCATCGGGCTGCGGCAAGACCACGCTCTTGCGGATCGTCGCCGGCCTCGAACGCGACTTCGAGGGAACGGTGAGCCTGCCGGCGCACGGCACGCTCGGCATGGTGTTCCAGGAGCCGCGCCTGCTGCCGTGGCGTACCGTTGAGCAGAACGTCCGCCTCACCGCGCCGAAAGCCACCGACGCTACGCTGGATGCGCTGTTCGAGACGCTGGGGCTTACGGCGCACCGCGCGCACTATCCCGGGGAGCTGTCGCTTGGCCTCGCGCGGCGGGTGGCGCTCGCCCGCGCCTTCGCGGTCGAACCGGATCTGCTGCTGCTCGACGAGCCGTTCGTATCGCTGGACGTGGCGCTGGCAACACGGCTGCGCGAGGAACTGGCCGAGCTGGTGCGCAGCCGGCCAGTGACGACGCTCCTGGTGACGCATGACGTCGACGAAGCCATCGGGCTCGCCGACCGCCTGATCCTGCTGTCGAAGAGCCCGGCGCGGGTACTTGCCGAAGTGCCGATCGAACGGCCGCGCGGGCGGCATTCGCCGGATGAGCTGAGGGCGATCCATGACGATATCGCACATCGGATCGACCAGTCCCAGTTACAGGCGCTCGCCGAATAGACGTCCGAACGGCGGGCCGCTCATTCTCAGTTCGCCGAAGCCGGCACTTTCGCGAATGCCTTTTCGAGATCGATCGTCAGCTTGACAGGGTGATCCAGGTCGCCCGGTTGTTTCCATGTCGACACGGTGAGGCTGTGAGGGGCGGTAACCTGGAAATCTCCCGACAGAAGCGGCTTGCCATCGATCATGTCACTTACGCTGGCGAGCTGGTTTTTCTGCCGGCTGTAGACCATGGTCGGAAAGGACCAAGGCGAATGCCCGCCGGATGAGATCATGTTGAACACGAAGAACCGCGAGTCGGGCGTCCACTTCGCCTCGTGGACATAATAGCCGCTGGTACCGCGCGGCGAGGAATAGTCCTTCGAGGTCAGGGTATCGCCTCTGCTGGAGCGGATGACCACGCGGCTTTCGATATCTGGTGTGGCGTAGAGGCTCACCCCGGTAGGGATCGCAGATGCGCGCAGTTCTCCATCCGGAGAGACGTAGGTCCGAAGACCCACGACATGGCAGCTCGATGCCGGCCGCGGGCTTTTCAGCAGCTTGTGCCCCTGGCACAGGTCTTCCGCAAAACCCGCACCAGGAGAGAAAATCATCAAGAGGGCGCCAAGCGCCGAGCGAGAAGGCATTGCCGTCAGCACCGTGATCGGGTCTCGCCGCATGCACGTTTCCATCGTTCAGGACTAACTATACATCGACGCGGTTGGCTTTGCCTCGCAATCGAGGCCGAAAGCTGAAGACCTATCCGGCCGGTGCGGGGGCGCGGCGCAGCATGCCGCGCTGCGGATCGTAGCCGTTCACCGCGAGCAGGAAGAAGAGCACCGTCGAGCCAGTGACTACCGCGGCGGCGACCGGCTCGAACATGCCGTAGAGCGCAAAGCGGATGAGCTCGACCGAATGCGTGAACGGATTGATGAGCGAGACCCAGTAGATGAACTCCGAACCGCCCTCGCGCAGCTTCCATAGCGGATAGAGCGCTGAGGAGAAGAAGAACATCGGGAACATCACGAAGTTCATCGCGCCGGCGAAGTTCTCGACCTGCTTGATGTAGACCGATAGAAACAGCCACAGCGATCCGAGCATCAGTCCCGAGATGATGAGGGCCGGCAGCACGTAGAACCAGCCCGACGGCTCGAACGTCACGTCGAACAAGATACAGACCGCCATGAACACATAGCAGGTGATGACCGACAGCGCGGTGCCGGCGACGAGCTTGCAGGCGAGCAGGATCCAACGTGGCAATGGCGCCGTGAGCAGCAGCCGCATCACGCCCATCTCGCGGTCGTAGACCATCGACAGCGAGGATTGCATGCCGTGGAACAGCAGAATGATGCCGAGCAGTCCCGGCACGATATAGACTTGGTAGGTGATGTAGGTCTTATACGGCGGGATGATCGAGACGCCGAACACGTTGTAGAAGCCGGCGGCGAACACCGCGAGCCACATCAGCGGCCTTACCAGCGCGGATAGCAGCCGGCCGCGCTGCTGCACGAACTTCACAATCTCCCGCGTCGTGACGGCGCGAAGCGCCAGCGCGGCGTGAGCGAGTTGCATTCCGGCTACCCCAGCTTGATCGTCGCGCAATTTTCTCCGCTGTCATCCCGGTGGAAGCCGGGATCCAGCGCAAGTTTCTCACTGGGTCCCCGCTTTCGCGGAAACGACACAGGAGAAGGCGCGAATCGAGCGAACATCACTTGTTCAATTTGCACGGGCTATCCGCCTGGTCGTCGCCAAGTGTATCGAGTACGTGGCTTTTGTGCAGGAAGCCTTCGACCGGCGTATTGGCGACCACCTGGTAGGGCGCCGCCAGCAGAATCGCCTGCCGCAACTGCTGGTCCCACGGCCGCACGCTCACGGCCAATCCCTTGGCGCCGTCGAAGCCGTTGCCGGCGAGGATGAAGTCGCGCTGGGCCTTGAAATCCGCCGAGCGCGTGCCCTGCGCTGACTTGACCACCATCTTGACGGCAATCCACGCGGCCCAGTCAGCACTGCCCATGCGACGTCCGCCGGTCAGCTTCTGGAAGCGCGAGTTCACCTGCGGGGCGCCATGGCGCTCCCACGTCCAGTGCCAAGCCTCCGGCTCAAGGTCGATCGCACCAATCACCGGCCGCGCCCGGACGGTGTGGTAGGGCACGTGCCGGGCGAAATCGAAGGCTTCATCGGCGATGAACAGAGCGTCGTAGTCGCGGCTGCCGGCGGTCAGTAGCGCCGGATTGTTCAGCTCGCGCTCGCGCGGATCGGTTCCGACCTTAAACTGTTTCACCGATACGACGCGTGCGCCGAATTTTTTCGCCGACGCCTCGAATGCCTTTGCCTTCAGTGCGTCTACCGGCAACGGACCGTGCAGGACGAAGACATCGCGCCACTTGCGTGAGACCAGATACTGCGCCAGCGCGTCCATATTCATGGCGAGGCTCGGGAAGGTGTGCACGATCTCCCGCGCGCAAACCTCGCGGCGCAGCGAATCCTCTGGCGCCGTGACATTGAACAGCAACGCTTCGCGGCCGCGTACCGCGCCGGCCAGCGGCCTGAAGGCCTCGGCCGGTGCGTCGACCAGGAAGAAATGGATGCCGCGGGTCTCCAGCGCCTGCAGGAGCGCCGGCGCCAGCGCATCGGCGGTTTTCACTGTGATGCGTTCCAGCGCGAACTCGGTGCTCAACACACGGGCAAGCGCCTTGGCTTCGCCGATACCGACTTGCGCCCCGGCGAACGGATGGTCGCGCGTCTTCAGGATCAGCTGCTCGTAGCCGCGAATCGGCTCGTGGCGCGGATCGCCGTCGATGTCGACATAGCCGATGGTGATGCGCGCCGGTGCCGCGAGTGGCGGCGAGGGAGTTTGTGCGAGCGCCGTAGCCGTCAGGCCTGCTACGAACACTGCGCACGCGGTTCTCCACAGATGGAGCAAGTGGCGAGTGGTTCGACCAAGCGAGAACATTACGGAATGCGATCGGCTAATCATCGATCGCGACGCCCCAGGGAACGCGGCCAACCGGGATGGAGACGATGGCCTTGCGGCTCCTGGTATCGACCACCGTGATGTCGTCGCCGAGCCCGTTGGCGACGAACAGTCTCCCTCCGTCGCGCGACAGCGCAATGCCCCAGGCGCGCTTGCCGACCAGGACGTAGCCCTGCACCTTGCGGCCGGGCACATCGACCACCGCCACATGCGCTGCATGACCGAGGGTCACATAGGCAGTCCTGCCGTCCCGCGTCATCACGATGCCGACCGGCGTGACGTCGGTCTTGCGCATGCCGGGCGGCAGGAACTCAACCTTGCCGGCAACCGCGAACTTGGCCCGGTCGACGATGTAGATCTCGCCCGACAGCTCCGCCGTGACCCAGAGGTCCTTGCCGTCGGGCGTGGCGGCAAACCGGCGCGGCCGGGTGCCGACCACGACGTCCGTTACCACTTGGCCGCTCTCGGTATCGACCATGTGGACGAGATCGCCGACCTCCGAGGTGACATAGAGCACCTTACCGTCTTCGCTCAGCAGCACGCCCTCGGGCTCGGCGCCGGTCGGGATTTCCTGCACGATCTTGTTGCGGTCGATGTCGATTACCGAAACGGTCGCATTGTCCTCAGCCGCGACGTAGATGCGGCGGCGCTGCTCGTCGATCGCAAAGGTCTCGGGGCTCGGCCCGGTGGCGAGCTTGCCGACGACTTCGAGCCTCACGACGTCGACGATATCGATCGCGTCATCGTCGCCGCAGGCGACGTAGAGCCTGCTGCGGTCGGCGCTGAAATGCATGTCGCGAGGCCGGCGCGAGGTCTTAATCTCCTTCACGATCTTGTAGGTCTTGGGATCGAGCACGAGCAGGTTGTTGCTCTTTTCGTTGCTGACGAAGATGAGGCCGGTGTCCTTGGCGCGCGCCATTGATCCGGCAAGCCCGGTGAAAGCCGACGCCACAGCGGCCGCGGAGAAATTTCGACGGGACAGCAACACGCCTCTCTGCAAATGGGCTTGCCGGGGTAGTATGCCGCGTTTGCGCGACCGGGCAAGCCGTGCCCCGGTGCGCGGGCGACGATGGGCCGTGATGCCGCAGCTTCGGGGAGCAGCGACGATGGACGACGGATCCGAGCGGGCGAAGGCCGCGCCCGCACTATTCCTGGAACAGGTGGTCAAGACCTACGGGTCGGTGCGCGCGCTGGACGGCTTGAGCCTTGTGGCCCGCCCCGGGGAGTTCATCGCCCTGCTGGGTCCGAATGGCGCCGGCAAGAGCACGCTCTTCCAGTTGCTCTCGGGGCTGTTCGTGCCGGATTCCGGCCGTATCGTCGTCATGGGCCATGACATGTCGCGCGATCCGGTGCCGGCTCTGGCGCAGCTTGGCATCGTGTTCCAGCAGTCGACCCTCGACCTCGAGCTTTCGGTCAACGCCAATCTGCTGTTCCACGCCGGGTTGCACGGCATTCCGCGCGCGATCGCCCGCGAGCGCATCGAGCGCGAACTTGCACGTCTTGGATTGGCCGAGCGCGCCAACGACAAGACCGCGCAGCTTTCCGGCGGCAACCGCCGCCGGGTCGAATTGGCGCGCGCGCTGCTGCACGAACCACGGCTGCTGCTGATGGACGAGGCGACCGTCGGGCTCGATCCGGCAAGCCGCAGCGACCTGATCCGGCTGATGCTGAGCATGCGCGCCGAGCGCAACGTCGCGGTGTTGTGGGCGACGCATCTATGCGACGAGGTCGTCGACGTCGACCGCGTCGTGGTGTTGCACCGGGGCAGGGTGATGGCCGACACGACGCCGGACGAGTTCGTCGCCGCGGCGGAGGCCGCCACTGTCGAGGAAGCGTTCCTGGCGATGACGGCCGCGGCCGCGCCGCTTACAAGATAAGCCGAAGCGTCGATCCGCTCTACGGCAGCTTGACGTTGACTCCGAGATAGGCGGCGAGCGGCGCGCCCGGCGTGACGGTGCGCGGATCGGTCGGCGGATTGGGAATGACGAATTGCACGCCGTCCGGACCGAAATACGTGCCGTAGGCGGCATAGCGGCGATTGAACACGTTGTTGATCAGCCCGTAGAGCCGCACTTGCTTGTTGTACTGATACGAGGCGTGCAGATTGGCGATCCAATAGTCGGCGATCTTAACGTTCTGGTTGGCGTCGTCGCCGACATACCACTGGCTGCCGACCCAGATCGCGTCGGCGCCGACCCTCCACTGCGGCGTCAAGGCGTAATCGAACCCGCCCTTGATCTGATGACGCGGGATGCCGGGAATCTGCTTGCCCGGCGTCACGAAGATGAAGCCATCTTCGTTGGCGGCCGGATTGTTCGGCGACGCGAGCTCGCCGGCGAACTGGTAGGTGGCGTCGATGAGCGCATAGTTCAGATACGCCATCCAGTCTTTGGCCCGGTATTCGGCGGTCGCCTCAAGGCCCTGGCGGCGGGTGCCCTGCACGTTCTGGAATACGCCCCGACCGGGAATCTGGCTGGCGACGCTGATGATGTCATTGGCGTTGTCGGTGCGGAACAGGCCGACCTTCCAATCGAAGAGCCCGCCATGGATTTGCGACTGGCCGCGGAACCCGGCTTCGCGGGTGCGCGCGATGACCTGCTGCAGCGGCGGGTCGGACACCAGGAAGCCTTCGATCAGGCACGGCCGCTCCGGGTTGGAGCAACCGAGTTCGAGCGGCGTCGGCGCGCGGTTGGCTTCCGAATAGCCGGCATAGAACGTGAACTCGGGCGCGATCTTCAACGTCATGCCGAATACTGGATTGATTCGGTGGAAGCTGTAGTAGCCGTTGAGGTCGGGACTGGTGCCGAGATTGTCCTTGGTGGTGATCTTGGCGAGGTTGTAGCGCGCGCCCGCGGTCAGCGAGAGCCGTGAGGTGATGTCGTAGGTGTTGGAGGCGTAGAGCCCGTAATAGGTGTTCTTGGCGCTGAGATCGACGGGCGCATAGCCGATATAGGCGTCGGTGTGGAGGATTACCCCAGTGCCGGTGATCGGACCGTTCGGGCCGACGAAGAAATCCGGATAGATGTAGCCAAGTTCGCTGTCGCCGCCGAAGCCGATTCGGCTGTGGTCATAGCTGGCGCCGATGGTGAAATGATTGTCCCGGCCGAAAATCTTGTCGTCGTTTGTCGCTTGCAGTGAGCCGCCGACGGTCACCGCGCGGGTCGAGGTACGGTCGACCGTGCCCCACGGCAGTTCGCAGGTGTTGCCAGGTCCCGGCGGGCAATTGATCGGATTGCCGAACTGGTCCCGAAGCCGGCGCTGGTCGAGCGTCAGATTCGGGAGCGCATCCTCGTCGAGGCAGAGCGTGTTGTCGCCCGGATCGCATTGCTCGACGTCGGCGTCGTTGCCGTCGACATGGAACTGCTTGAAATTTCGAATGTAGAGCAGATTCTGCACTGTCCAGTTGTCGGTCACCGAATAGCGGCCGTTGAGCGACAGGATCTGCGCCTGGTTCTTCGTGGTCTGCGGCCAGGTGTAGATCGACCGCCAGTCGCGGTTGAGCATCTCGACCGGCGTCGGACCGACCACGCCGAAATAGTTGTCGGCGGCGGTGGCGACCAAGTGGACCTCGGAGTCCATGGTCTTGCGGCCCAGATCGCCATAGAAGCGGCCGATCCGCGACGGCGACTGGTAACGCCAGCCGTCATCCTTCACGCCTTCGCCCGACATGTAGAGCGCCCACTCGCCCTGGCGCACGCCGTACTGGAACGAGCCGCCGATCCGGCCATAGGAGCCGCCGAGCGCGTCGAACTCGAAGCCCTGATAGGTGAAGCCGTCCTTCATCTGGAAGCTGATGGCGCCGCCGAGCGCGTTCAGGCCGAAGGCCGGGTTGTTAGTCCAGATGTCGGCGCGGCCTACCGCAACCGTTGGGATGAAGTCCCAGTTGACGGTATCGCCGAAGGCCTCGTTGATGCGGATGCCGTTCATGTAGACCGCGAGGCCCTGCGGCGTGCCCTGCAGTGGCGAGGCCGAGAAGCCGCGGTAGCGAAGGTCCTGGAAGAAGCCGTTGCCCTGCACGTCGGTGGTGTTCACGCCGGGGATGCGCTGCATCAGCGCTTCGAGCACGCTCGGCGAATGCGTGCGGTAGAAGTCCTGGGCGGTCAGGGTCTGCACCATGGCCGGGATCTTGTTGCGGTCAAAGCCGATGCCGGTCACCGGCGTGGTGGCGACGACCGAGAGCGCGGGAGTGGTGACGGAAGTTGGCGCGACCGGCGCGGGAGTGGTCGGGGTTGCGGACTGCGCCGGACGCCGCGTCGGGGCCGGCCGCGGTCGCGGTGCCGGCGCTGAACCCTGCACCACGACCTCATCCAGAGTTGCCGCAGACTGGGCCAAGGCCCCGCCCGGCATCATCAACGCACCCATCGCCGCCGCCCCCAGCAGCAGGCGGTTCCGCCAACGCAGACACCCCATGACCAACCCCCCGACGCCCATCCCAAGGGCGGCAGTCGACGCTGCCTTACCCTCATTCTAATCTGGAACATTCAACCGGCGGGGTCGCGGCAGCTTTTGCCAGTCGCGATGGGAACAAGTGGCAATGTGGTTTGCGGGCCACAGTCGGCCCCGCCGAAGGACGGCTTCGCGATGCCTGTCAGAAAGGACGGTCAGGGCTCTGAGGCGACGCGCTGCACGGCCGCGCGGATCAACTCGGGCAGGTTCTTGACGTGGAGCTTCTGCTTAAGTTGCGAGCAGGTGTTGACCACGGTCTTGTAGCTGACGTTGAGCTCCTCGGCGATTCGGCCATAGGGCTTGCCTTCCGCCAGCAGCGAGAGCGTCTGCAGTTCGCGCGGCGTCAGGTCGGCCAGCGGATTCTGGCGCACACCGGTGCGTACCAGTGCCACCTGCATGGCAATATCGTTGCTCAGGTAGGGAATCCCGGTGCGCACCTGCTCGAACGCCTTTTTCAACTCTTCCGACGACGTATCCTTGAGCACATAACCGGTGGCGCCAGCTTCCAGTGCACGCGAGACGATGATCGGGTCGCTGTGCATGCTGAAGACGAGAATGCGCGCTCGCCGATCGTGCGCCCGGATGCGCCGAATCAGGTCGATGCCGCCGAGCCCGCTGCCTTGCATGGCGAGATCGACAATGACCACGTCGGGATGATGCCGCCGGTAGAGCCGGTAGCCGGCGGCGATCTCGCGCGCATCCAGTACCGTGCCGACACCGACATCTTCCAGCATGCGCCGGCAGCCCTGCAGCACGATCGGATGATCGTCGATCACCAGGACGCTTGTCATGCCTGACCTTCTCGAATGACGTTAATCTGCTCCCGCCGCAACGGTATCGCAATTTCCACCACGGTACCGCCCCCATCCGCCGCGCCTATCGTATAGCTGCCGCCGAGCCCCTGCACGCGTTCCTGCATGCCGCGCATGCCGAAGCCCATAGGGGTGCCGGGCGCGATTCCGCGGCCGTCATCGCGGATCGTCAATTTGAGTTCGGCTAGGCTATCCTCTGACTGCCGATCGACGCCGCCGCTCTTCTCTGCGAGCACGACCTCGACCCGCTTCGCCTGCGCGTGCCGGATCGCATTGGTCAGGCCTTCCTGGATGCACCGGTAGATGGTTAGATCGATTGAGTCGCCGTAGCCGGGTGCGATCCCCTCGGCGCCGAATGCAAAGACGATTTCACCGCTTTGCCGGCCGCGCTCCGCGACAAGTTCGGTCAGTAAGTCGCGCAACGGCACGTGCCCAAGCGCCATCGGCCGCAACCGATTGAGCATGCCGCGGTTGACCACCTGCAGATGCTCGACGATCGCCTGCAGATCACGCACTCGCTCGGCGAGCTTGCGCCCGGCCGGGTCCGAAAATTGGCCGGCCAGCGTGTCGATCGAGCCGATATTAGCCTTGAGGCCGAACAGGCTCGGTCCCACCTCGTCATGCAGTTCGAGCGCGGTACGGCGGCGCTCGTCGTCCTGCGCGGTGATCAGGCGCTCGTTCAGCCGCAGGTTCTCAGCGCGCGCAGTCTCGAGCGCCTCGGCGAGGGCGTTAAAGCGGTCGGTGATGGCCTTAAGTTCGCACGCCTGCGGACGCGGCAGCCGCACCCGGAACTTGCGCTGTTCGAGATCGGCGAGACCGCCTGCCAGTTCGTTGAGCGGATCGAGCACGCGCCCGAACAGCACATACAGCAACGCGACCACTGCGACATTGACCGGCAGCGCCACCCAGGCGAGCGCGACGGTGCTTTCCCAGACCTCGGTGATTTCGTCGCGCGGCTCCGGGACGATCTCCACGATGCCGATGCGCTGACCGTTGACGACGACCGGCACGCTTTGACTTTCGACCGGCGAGGCGATCAGCGCCGCGAACCAGCGCGGCGCCACAGCGCGCTCGTCGGTGCGGGACGTGGTCGTGCCCGGCACCGCCAACGGCTCGCCGGCCGCATTCTTCACGCCGATCCGCACATGGCGCACCAAGCGGAGCTGCGAGGAGAGGTCCGTGAGAAACCGTTCAGCCGGCACCTCCTGCCCCATCAGCCCGACCGCCTCGCCAATCAAGAGGCGGGTCAGCTCCATCGAGGCGGCCATCTCGACGCGGCTCGCCGTGCGAGCATTGAGGATGATGACGGCGCCCGCCACCAGCGCGGCGATCACGTCGATCATCACGAAAACGATCAGCAGCTGAGTGCGGACCGAGCGGGCGTACCACAATGCATGCGCCAAGCTGCCCGGCGGCGCGCACGGGCGTGGCGACTTGCCGGCTGTTGGACGGCGCGTTGATGAGACGGTCTCCACGGTGGCGGGCCGCGTCATGATAGGCCCCTCGGCAGTGCCGATGGCAACGTGAATCTGCCCGATCTGTTCAGCTGGCGGGGCGACCTGTCTCATCTTTCCATCAGCCGCAGCCGGCGGGCGCCGGTCTGCGGCTAGTTTAGTTGGTCGCATTGGCCCGGATGTAGTGCCAGAGCTGGTCGATCTCCTCGTCGGTCACCACGCCCTTCCAGGGCGGCATCTGGTTCTTGCCGTTCAGCACGGAGTTCTCGAAGCGTGCGCGGTCGGTGGTCTTCAGGCGGCGCAAATCGAAGGTCTGGCCCGAGCTGACCAGGTTCTCGCCATGGCACGTGAAGCAGTAATTATTATAGACGCCTTCGCCGGCCGCGACCTTCGCTTTGTCCAGCGCCAGCGCGTGCGGTGACAGGGCGAGCAGCGCGCCGAGCAACAGCGCCGTGCCGGCGAGGCTGCGCCGACAGAATCGTCCGATGACATTTCGTCCCTTCATTCTCGACCTCAGCTCGACCCAGATCGCAAGCCAACTCTTTTGGTCAGTGAAACGGCGGGAAACCCCGCTTTGTCAGGTACTCAGCCGTCTCGAACCGGCATATGTCGATCTTCTTTTGCATGTCCGGAGAGACCAATGCTTCGAGAACGGCGATCGAGTCCGCGCCGGTCTTCACTTCGTGCCGGAACTTGGTGGCCTTTTCGGCATCCCGGTCGAGGACATTGTCGATGGCTTGTTTGACCGGGGAGAACTCGCAGCCCGCCTGCGCGGGCGCCGGCGACAACGCCGCGGCCGCCAACGCAAAGGCCAAGCCGGCAACGTGCCGCACAACGATCGATTCGGCTGTCGGAATTCTGTCGATTGACGTCATTTGCTGTCTGCGCGGCAGGGACTGGTAACGAGTCCTGCGCGAGGCGGGATGGAGGCCGCCGCGCGGGCGGCCCCCTTTGGCAGGATCACTTGTCGAAAAGGCCGAACGTCCAGATCGACGCCCCGGCCGGCACGTTGATGAGATTTGGGTCGCCGGCGCGCAGCGCGTAGACGCCGCCGATGCCGCTCATCACCGTAACATACTGCTTGCCATTACGCTCCCACGTTACCGGCTGGCCGACGATACCGGACGGCGTCTGGAAGCTCCACAGCACCTTGCCAGTATTGGCATCGAGCGCCTGGAATTCGCCGGTCATCACGCCGGTAAAGACCACGTTGCCCGCCGTCGACAGCGTCGAAGAGTAGTTCGGGCTCTTGTAAGGCACTTCCCACTTCGACTTTCCGGTCATCGGATCGACGGCCTTGAGGTAGCCGCGGATATTCGGATCGTCGAGAACGGTAGTGCGCTTGACGCTGCCCGGCCCGGAGGGCTTACCCGACACCATGGTCACCGGATCCGGCGCCTCGTAGGTCATCCCGACATGCAGGGTGTTAATATACAGTAGGCCCGTTCCCGGATTGAACGACATGTGCTGCCAGTTGGTGACGCCGGACACCGATGGCCATACCGTCACCTTCTTTCCCTCCAGAGCCTCATGGTAGACCTTCGTCCACTTCGGGCGACCGGTTTTCATGTCGATGCCATCGGCCCAGTTGACCTTGCCGAAGGCGTTGGCGGCGAGAAGCTTGCCGTCTTTGGCATCGAGCACATAGAGGAAGCCGCCGCGGTTGGCCTGGATGACGACTTTGCGCGGCTGGCCGTCGACCGGGATCGTGGCGATCATCGGGGTGTGCACGCCGTCATAGTCGAACGGGTCGGCCGGCGTCGTTTGATAAATCCAGACTCGTTGACCGGTCTTGGGACGGATCGCGACGATCGAATTGGTCCAGAGGTTGTCGCCCGGCCGCGTACGCGGATTCCACGGCGACGGGTTTCCGATCCCCCAGAACACCAGGTCGAGCTCCGGATCGTAGCTGCCGGTAATCCAGCTGCTGCCGCCGCCGACGAGGTTGGTGTCGCCTTTCCAAGATTCGGTTCCCGGCTCGTTCTTGCCCGGGATGTTCCAGTGCCGCCAGAGATGCTTGCCGGTCTCCGGGTCATAGCCTTCGATGAAGCCGCGATGGCTGTACTCGGCGCCGGCCACGCCGACCACCAACACGCCATTGGCGATGAGCGGAGCGCCAGTCATCGCATAGCCATTGGCGGTCGTCGTCGGCTCCGGCGACTTCGCCTCCCAAACCTGCTTGCCGGTATTGGCATCGAGAGCGACGATGCGGTTGTCGAGCAGCGCGCGGATGATCTTGCCGTTGTAGATGGCCGCACCGCGATTGACGATGCCGCAGCACACGACACGCAGTGTCTCCGGCGGATATTCATGCGCGGTGCGCCAGATCTGCTTCCCGGTCAAAGCGTCAATGGCGATCGTCGCATTGTGGACAGTCGTGTAGATGACGCCATCCTTGACGACGGGAAAGGCTTGTGCGCCGCGATTGTCCGTCAGTGCGAGCCCCCAAATCGGAACGAGCTTGCTGACGTTGTCCTTGCTGATCTGGCTTAGCGGACTGTAGCGCTGGCCGGAATATCCCATACCGTAGACGAGAACGTCGCCTGGGGTCGCGTGGTCGTTCTTGAGATCGTCGGCCGTTTGCGCCAGCGCGCCACCGACCAAGACGGCCGTGAACGCGACCGTGGTAACGAACGAAGTCATTCGCCATGATTTCATCGTAGTCGCTCCTCCCGTGCAGCGATTTGAAACGTGCGCCGCCGATTTTGGCCACTCATCCTCACGCCCGCGGGTGGCACGCGGTTCGGATTGCGTCGGAAACCCGAAGCTCAATTGCCTAATCTTCCCTCTAATTGTAGGCGCCTGTAAAGTGGGTTGCGGAGCGGTTGCCAGACTGCGCGTCAGCCACCCGCAATGACCGCGGTGATCGCGACGGTGGCAGCAAAGAGGCTGTTTGGCTTGATTTTATCCTCATGGGGCCGCTCCTCCCATGCAGCAGGGATTGGAAACTTGCCGCCGAATTTGGCCCTCACTGAGTCACTTCCGCCGATGGCCCGCGGTTCGTTGCCTCGGAAATCCTGAAGCTCGATTGCCTAATCTTCCCTCGTATCGCCGGCGCCTGTAAGGCGGGTTGCGGAGCGATTGGCGGATCTCGTCCCCGGCCGAAACAATCCGATCAATGCGCAGGGCCAACCGGCAAATTCCTCGCATCGAAACGAGAAACCATCGACCTATTGATACCGTCAGCGGTCTCGCGGGAGGGGCAAAGGTTGAATCGTCACGGATGAGCCGTCCAACCGCGTGAGCGTGGCTCGCGTCTGCGAATATGCAGCGAGCAGTGTCGGCGCCAGAGACTCGCCGGCGGAGCAAATGGCCGTTGCAAGCGCGTCCGCTGCCATCGCCCTCGGACCGATCACCGCCACGTCGATGAGGCTGTTGGCGCTCGCGCCGGTGCGCGGATCGAAGATATGGTGTAAATGGCCGCTCGGCTCGAATTTTGTTCCATAGCCCCCGGACACGGCAAGCGCCATGTCCTCAAGCTCGACCATCCGGTCAATTCTGCCGGAGCCGGAATGGTTGCGGACTCCAAGTTGCCACGGCCGCCCCTCCGGGTGGCGACCGACGGCGCGGAATTCTCCGAGGTCGACCACGGCGCTCTCGAAGCCTTCATCGCGCAACATGTCGGCGATCACGTCCGTGACATAACCCTGCGCAATGCTGTTGAGAGTGATCGCCATACCTCGACGCAAGAAACCGATGGCGGCCGCGCCACAATCGATCTGTCGGAAGTCCACGAGGGAATCAGCGACGGCGCGCGCGCGTGCCGCGATGTGCGTCTGGACATCGCGATGCGACCAGAAATGCGCCTCGTAAAGCCGCCACAGCGGCTGCACCGAAACATCGAACGCGCCGCCGCTCAACACTCCCAGACGTTGGCTTTCCTCGATGAGTCCGCGCAGCTCGCGCGACGGCCTGACCAGCTTTCCGGTTTCGTTGAGCCGTGATATTTCGCTGTCCCGGCGATAAAGGCTGAAGATCCGTTCGAGGCGGTCGATCTCGCGGCGCACCCGAAGGATCGTCCGTTGCGCGAATGCGGCGTCGGTGTGCCACAAGGTGAGTTCCGACAGTGCACCGAGTGCCTCGCCTTGCCAGCGATAGAACTGGCCCTTCGGCGCGGTGGCGCGCACCGCCGTGATCGCCAGCGGCAAGCCGGCAACCGCCGCGACGATCCGCAAGGCGCGACGGCGCGTCAGGCGCGGGGCCGCGCAACCGGGCCCGGATACGCCTGTAGCAGATGTCACCGTGCGATCAGGCATTTTCCACCATCACGGCCGCGCGCCTCGCCGTGCCGCGTAGCCTGACGGTCCGAACCAGCGGCGGGCAACGTGTTTCGTCGTAGTATTCGACTTGGCAATCGAGGCACTGGAAGCACTCTGCCGTAATGATCTTGCCGGTCGGCTCGATTGCGCGCACGGGACAAGACCGTTCACACAGATGGCAAGGATTGCCGCACTCGGGGCGGCGCTTGAGCAGATCGATCAGGTGCAGGCGATCGAGGAACGCGAGCACGCCCCCCAGCGGACACAAGAACCGGCAGTAGGCTCGCTCGCTGAACAATCCGATGGCCAGCAAAGCGCCGGCGTAGAGCACATAAGGCCAGGCGCGCGCAAATCTCGCGGTGATGGCAGTCTTGAACGGCTCGATCTCGGTCGAGACCGCTGATGGGTCCATCGCCGTTATCACCAAAGCCAGAACGGCGGTGGCGGCGATGTACTTGCCCATCCACAGGCGCTTTTCGAGTGCGGCCGATGGCTGCCATTGCGGCACGCCGAATGCGCGGGACAGTTGGCCGAGCAGTTCCTGGAGGGCCCCGAATGGACACAGCCAGCCGCAAAAGACTCCGCGCCCGATTAGCACAACCGACACCAGCGTGTAGAGCGCGACCATAACCATAAGGGGCTCGGCGAGATAGAAGCCGAAGTCGAGCCCGCCGAATGGCCCCCGGACATAATTGATCACATTGACGATCGACAGCTGCACGCCGGCGATCCAGCCGAGCCAGACCAAAACGATCACCAGGAATCCATTTCGCACCAACCGGTGCGCAAGACGAAAGCGCGCCAGCGTCGCCTGAAATACGAAGATCAGAGTGAGCACTGCGAGAAGCGCGGCGAGGATCGCGACATTCAGACGGTTGTCCCGCCACGCCTCCACCCAGGCCGGGACCGGCGGCGGGTCGGGCAAGATGATATGAGCGTCCGGAATCCGATAATCGAGCCCGAACGCAATAGTACCGGGCGTTGCGCCGGCGCCATTGACCAGCAGTTCAAGGCGCCACGGCTTTAGCGGGTCGAAGCCCGACTCCGGCGCCAGTGCAAGCAGCCCGGCATCTTGCTGCGCCCGGATGCCCTCGTTGTCGCGGCTGGTCCTGAGCCGCCGAAAGCCATCCCGTGCGAAGTCAACGATTTGCCCGTCTTGAACGACCCGCAGGCGATCGAAGCGCCGGCCGTCGGCCGCCCGATACTTTGTGTCGAGAAAGTCGTACGGCCCGTTGGAAGCGACAAAGATGATCTGTGCGCCTACCGGCATCACGCGCAAATATTCTTCGAAATTCTGCAGGCCGAGCAGGTTGCCGCCGATGGCGCGCGGCGTAAACAGCCCGGTCATGAACTCTACGTAGAGATCGTCAGGCTTGCCGAGCGGCACATCGAGCGCGATCTCTGACGCGCCCGTCGTCGTAAGCGCCGCCGCAACCTCGCCCGATGTCACTCGCCGGCGCGCGACCGCGCCCGAGGCCAGAAGCTCGTCCCAGGACATGGGGTTGAAGCTGTCGGCGTCGAGGGTCGGAACCGAAACCATCCCGCCGGCGCCACGCGCGCTCAGCACCAGCCTCGCGGAGGCAATGACAGCGGCTCGCATGGCGCGCGCGCTGACCGTCGCACCCGCGACGAAGTCCGGCGGCAACATATCGGCGCCGCCTCGCAGCGGCCGGCCGGCTTCGCGGGCAAGGAAGGTATCGAGCAGGCGCTCGCGACGAGCGTCGTTCAAGATGTAGGGCTCTTTGTGGAACACCACCTTGGCGCCGGTGATGTGCCCATTGAGATCGACGCCGGCGATCACGTCGAACGGTGTCGCCGAATAGCCGAGCGCCGCGACGATATCGAGGGTGGAAAACACATAGGCGACGATCTTACTGCCCTGATAGACCGCGATCGCAGGCGGCGAACCTTCCTCCGCGCCGAGCCGTTCGGCTCCGGGATAGACCACCGCCATGACCGCGGGCGTCAGCCGCTCGTGCAGCTTGCCTTTTTCCGCCAAGGCCGGTGAGGTGAAAGCGAGCATCGTGAACGCTGCGCAGACAACGTAGCCGTAAACCGACTTCATGAGTTTAAGAAAATTCATCGGAAAAGGATTAGCATCGGCATGGGCGCGTGAATACCTACGATGGTAACGAGCCGGCCCCATTGTCAGTGTTCCAATCCTCTCATGACTACATCACTGCTACGCTCGGACATGATTTTCGGGAGACACAGGACATGCAGGCGGATACCTTACCTAAGGAATCTGCAGCCTAGGTAATCTGCTCGAGCGATCGAATCGAGATCGGACAGCCGTGATAATGACGCAGCATCGATGGATCCGGCGGATGGGCCTAGTCGCGCTTATGTCAAATTTTGTTATTGTGCACACCGTTCCGGCCGAGCCAATTGTGCATCGGACCGAGAACAACAATTTCAGCGTCCGCTTGGTCGGTCTCGATCGTCCTGCACGCGTGAACCGCTTGTACAGCGTTGACATGTTTCTCAAAACCGCGGACGGAAAACCGGCTGCGGGAGCATCGTTCGTGGTGACGGGACAGCACCGCTATGCTTTTAATCCCCTCCCGACTTCGCCGCGTGTCGTGCCGGGGGCGCAGGATGGAGCCTATCGGCTTGAAGGACTGCGCTTCCACATTGCGGGCCAATGGCGTTTGACTATTATCATTGATTCTGAGCGAATTCATGATCGATACTTGCTCGGAATTCAGGCGAAGTGAGTCGATGCGAACGCCGATGTTGATCGCTATTCTTGCGGCCTGCACCATTTGCGCTGCCGCGCCGTCGTGCGCGCAATCGAACCCGGAATGGACTGCGGCGGAAATCGATATCCTGCGTTCTCTGACCATATCGAGTCTGCCGAAGCTGCCGCCGGATCCCTCCAACAGGTACAGCGACGATCCGCGCGCCGCCGATTTCGGCCATCGCCTGTTCTTCGATACCCGGCTGAGCTCCAATGATAAGGTAGCCTGCGCCACTTGCCACATGCCGGAGCGCGCCTTCACCGACGGCAAGAGTGTGGCGGTCGGCGTCGGCTTGACGCCACGCAACGCGCCGACGATCGTCGGCGCGGCGCACAACATCTGGCATTTCTGGGATGGACGCAAGGACAGTCAATGGGCGCAGGCGCTGGCCTCGATCGAGAATCCGCTCGAACACGACATGCCGCGCGACCGTGTCATTGAAGTAATTCGCGCCAATCCCGACCTGTTGGTGAGCTACGTCGCGATCTTCGGCGCCTTGCCGGCGGCCGACGATCGCGATGGGATCAACCGCGCGTTCGCGAATGTCGGCAAGGCGATCGCCGCCTACGAGCGCAAGATCATGCCAGGACCGGCCAAGTTCGATCGCTATGTCGACGCTATTCTGGCGGAACGCGAGCCGGCGCCGCAGGACGATCTGAGCCTCGACGAGCGTCAGGGACTGCATGTGTTCATATCGGACCAGCTCGGCCGGTGCCTGCGTTGCCATAGCGGACCGCTGTTCACCAACATGCATTTTCACAATATCGGCGTTGCCGAACCCTCGCGAGCTGATTTGGCGGAGGGCCGAATGGCCGGCGTCGAATATGTGCTTGCCGATGAATTCAACTGCGCTAGCCGATATTCGGACGCCGGGCCGAATGATTGCGCGGAGCTGAATTTCGCCCGCCGCGGCAGCCCGGAACTGCTGGGCGCATTCAAGGTGCCGACCTTGCGTAACCTGCCAAAGACTGCGCCGTATATGCGAGCCGGGGACCGCCGGCAACTTGAGGATGCGCTTTGGCACTACCGCACGCTGCCGAACGCCCGTGTCGGCAAGAGCGAGCTCAATGATTTGCCCATCACAGGGACCGAATTTGAGCAATTAGAGGCTTTCCTGCGCACGCTTGATGGGACGCTCGACGCGCCGACGAAGTATCTGCGCACGCCGGAGCCGTCGCGGTTGAACCGATAACCGTTCTGGCGCGGAATGATAATGGATTGGACGATGCCGCGTTTCCTGCAAATTCTGTTGGTGTCCCTGTCGTTAGGAGCGATGCCCGGCCTCGCATGCGCGCAGGACTTCCATTCCGGGCTCGACGCATATAACGCCGGAGACTACGCCGAGGCTCTTGCCAACTGGGGGCCGCTGGCGCAGCGGGGCGATGCAAAGTCGCAGGCCTCCCTCGGCTTCTTGTACTATTCCGGCAAGGGCGTACGGCTCGACGACCAAAAGGCGCTTTTATGGTTCAGCCGCGCGGCGGAAGCCGGTCAGCCGACGGCGCAATTTTTTCTTGGGTTGCAATACTACTACGGGCGCGGCGTTCCGCGGGATCTCGCGCGGGCCTATTCCTGGTGTGATATTGCCTTGACCAATGGGTTCTCGGAAGGCCTGTTTTGCCGCGATTCCGTGGCGCTCGAAATGTCGCCTGAGGAAAAGCGCCAGTCGACAAAGCTGACAGTTGAATTTTTCAGGACCCACGAGTTTCGGAACTGAGCGCTCTCCGATCGGCTCGCGAGTCGGACGACGCCGCTGCTTCTGCATTCCTTATTTTGTGCCACCGAATGCTGCACTGCGGCAGCATTTGCGCGCAGCCGATTAGAACCATAATAATTTTTGCTTGAGAGATTTTGAGAATGGGCGCAAAGTTTTGCCGTCAAGCAACAACGGCGGAAACCCTGTCTTGGTGATTTCGAGGCAGGCAATTCCGGTAGGCATCGAGAAAATTTCGGGAGGCAGCAATGGCAGAAGATTGTCGGACGCCGCACGCATCGTGCGGTGAGTCTGGGCATCACGATGATCGACATTCGGGCGCCGGGGGCTCGCTGACCGAAATCATCCAGGCGAAAGCATCGAGGCGCTCGTTCATCAAGGGCGTCATCGCTTCGGGCGCTACTCTCGGCGCAACGGGATATATGTTCCGGGCCGGTAGTGCAGAAGCGCGAACCGCCGGGGTCGAGCGTCTCGTCAGCCTCAAGGTCAACGGCCAAGTCCGCCGCGTCGACGTGCTGCCGCACGAGACGCTTGCCAATACATTGCGGTACAAGCTCGGTCTAACGGGTACCAAACTGGCCTGCGACCGCGGCGAATGCGGTGCGTGTACGGTGATGGTCGGTGATGTGACCAATTACTCCTGCACGACGCTCACCCATTCGGTAGCCGACAAGGAGATCACGACGATCGAGGGGATTGCCAAGAACGGACAATTGCATCCCGTTCAGCAGGCGTTCGTCGCAGAGATCGGACCGCAATGCGGCTTCTGCACCCCGGGCCAAGTGATTTCGGCTGTTGCATTACTCAAAGCCAATCCGAACCCGACCATCGAGCAGGCGCGGCGAGCCATGTCCGGCAATCTGTGCCGGTGCGGTTCATACGAACAATACCTCGCCGGTGTAATGCGCGCGGCAAAGGGAGGTTGATATGGCTGATTACAAGCTCGTCGGGAAGAACTTCACGCCGCCGGACATTGTTGCCAAGGTCACCGGCGCGGCGAAATACGCCGAAGACTTCCGCGCGGAAGGCATGCTGCATGCGAAGCTGCTGCTGTCGCCGATGCCGCACGCGCGGGTGCGCAATATAGATACTTCGGCGGCGATGAAGATGAAGGGCGTCGTGGCGATCATCACGCCCGAGGACGTACCGCAGTTTCCGCCGCCGGTGGATCCAATTCTCTATAAGGAGCCGACCTTTGCCGGCGCGCCGATCCTGGCGGTGGCGGCCGAATCGGAGGAAATCGCGGCGGCGGCCATCGAGGCGATCAAGGTCGATCTCGAGCAGCTCAAGCACGTGGTCGATCCGCTGGATTCGCTGTTCCCCGGCGGCACGAACGCTTATACTGGGGGCAATGTCGCCAACGTCCGGTTGCCGCTGCAGACGGTGAAGTGGACGGCCAAGGACTTCGAGGGCTTCGACCAGGGCAAGATGCCGATGGGCAAGCCGGCGGAGCAATGGGCCTATGGCGATCTCGATGCCGGCTTCAAGAAGGCTAAGGTGGTCATCGAGCGCAGCTTCCTGACCGCGGGAACCTCGCACCACTCAATGGAGCCGCGTTCCGCCATGGCTTATTGGCAGAACGGCAAGGTCTATCTGCACGGCTCGTTGCAGAGCCAATCGTTCGGTGTGCCGCAGATCGCGCGGCTCTGCGGGGTCAAGCCCGAGGATGTCGTCTTCATCGCCGAATTCTGCGGCGGCGGTTTCGGCTCGAAGGGCAACCCATATCCCGTAATGTCGATCCCGGCACATCTGTCGAAGAAGGCCAACGGCCGTCCCGTCATGATGCGGGTCAGCCGCGAGGAGGAATACCTGCTCGGTTCCGGCCGAGCCGGCTTCCAGGGCTGGGCCAAGATCGGTTTTGCCGAGAACGGCCGCATCACAGCCATGGACGTCTTCGTGGTCCAGGACAACGGCCCGAACATGGGCTTCTGGGACTTCCGCAACTGCGGTCACGCCGCCCAGATTTGCTTCCAGCCGGAGGCCATGCGCTGGCGCGGCACGGCGGTGCTCACCAATACGCCGCCCCGCGGTCCACAGCGCGGTCCGGGCGAGAACCAGACTGCCATGGCGTTGGAACCTCTGATCGACGAGGGCGCCCGTCAGCTCGGTATGGATCGCCTGGCGATCCGCCGCATCAACGCACCGGACAACGACGGTTTCGACGGTCACGATGCCAAGGGCAAACTGACCAGCGCCTACCTCAAGGATGCGCTGACCAAGGGCGGCACCCTCTTCAACTGGGAAGAGAAGAAGAAGCTGTCGGGACGACGCAATGGCAACAAGGTCACTGGTGTCGGCGTCGCGACGGCTTTCCACGCCGGCGGCTCGAACGGGTTCGACGGCCTCATCCGCATCCTGCCGGACGGCAAGCTTCATGTGCACTCCGGCGTTGGCAACCTCGGCACCTTCTCCTATGCGGCGACATCACGCGTCGCGGCGGAAGTGCTGGGTTACAATTGGGACAACGTCGTCATCGTTCGCGGCCGGACCGACCGGCACCTGCCGTGGATGATTGGGCAATTCGGTTCGAACACCGCCTACACTGCCTCCCGTACCAATTACGTCGCGGCGGTGGATGCCAAGAACAAGCTCCTTGATATCGCCTCTCGGCAGTTGGGCGGCTCGCCCAGCGATTACGATTTGAAGAACGAACGCGTCGTCCACAAGACGGACGGGTCGAAGTCGATGAGCTTCGCCGATGCCGCCAAGAAGGCGATCGAGCTCGGCGGCACCTACTCCGGCAAGGAGTTGCCTGCCGACATCAATCCGCTCACCAAGGCATCGGCGACGGCGCTGGCGGGGACCGGACTGATCGGTGTCGCCAAGGACAATCTCGCCAAACGGGGCATGGTTCCCGCGCTTTGCGCCGGTTTCTGCATGATCGAGCTCGATACGGAGACCGGCGAATTCGAGATCAAGGAATATCTTGGCGTCGCCGATTGCGGCACTGTCCTCCACCCAGACGGTCTGCAGTCGCAGATGCATGGCGGAGCGATCATGGGTTTCGGCCTCGCGACCACCGAGCGCATCGTCTACGACCATGCGCTTGGCCTGCCGGCCAACGTCCAGTTCGATCAGTCGAAGCCGCCAACCTATCTCGACATGCCCAAGTCGTTCAAATGGTCGGCTGCCGAGTCCCCCGACCGCGATAATCCGGTCGGCGTCAAGGGTATTGGCGAACCGATTCAGGGGGCGGCCGCGGCGGCGTTGATCAACGCCATCTCGGACGCCCTGGGTGGGCATTACTTCCACCATACCCCGGTGGTGCGCGACATGATCATCAATGCACTTGCCAAGCGCCCTCAATCCTACAGGGCGCTGCAGGCCAACACGATGTAAGGGAGCCCAGCCATGATGGTCAAAGATGTCATTCCGGGCTTCGAGCTGTTCAGGCCCAAAACGGTCGCAGACGCGGTGGCGTTGCTCGATCAGCACAAGAAAGACGCCTGGAAAATTGCCGGCGGCAACGATTCGCTGTCCTGGTTCAAGGATCGCGTGAAGCGGCCGAAAGTGGTGGTTGACGTCAGCGGCATCGCCGAAATGAAAGGCGTCAAAGAAACCGCTGACGGCATCGAGATCGGTGCGCTGACCACGCTCACCGAGATCGAAAACAACGCGATCGTGCAGAAGAGCTACCGGCTGCTTGCCGATGCGGCAGCGCAGGTGGCGAGTCCGCAGATTCGTAACACTGGCACCATCGGCGGAAACGTCTCGCAGGATGCGCGCTGCTGGTACTACCGCAGCGGTCTGCCCTGCTATCGGGCCGGCGGCAACACCTGCTTTGCCGACACCCCCGAGGGGCAGAACAGAGAGCACGCAATATTCGACGCCAACCGCTGTGTAGCGGTGACGCCGTCGGATGTCGCACCCGCCTTGATCGCGCTCGACGCGAAGATGGTCATCCGCAATTCCAAAGGTGACCGCGTTGTGTCCGCCGAGCAGTTCTTCATCGGTCCGCGTACCGACATCACCCGCATGACGCAAATGCAGCCCGAAGATCTGCTCGTTGCGATTCGCATTCCGAAGGAATGGGCCGGCGCGCGGTTCTATTTCGAGAAGGTGACGGACCGCAACGCCTGGGACTTCCCGCTGGTCAATGTCGCGGCGGCGGTCAAGACCAATGCGGGCGACATCGTGCAGGGTTCGCGCGTCGCGGTTGGCGGGGTGTCCTGCACGCCGCGGCGGGTTACCGTTGCTGAGGAAACCATCCAGGGCAAGAAGGTTGACCAGGATCTCGCTCGGCTCGCGGGTCAGTCGGTGACCCGCGGGGCAAGGCCGCTCAACTACAACCACTTCAAGGTCCCGCTGATGGCGAACCTCGTCATGCGTTCGGTGCGCGACGCGAAGGCCTGACTGTTTGAGCGCACGCTGCGATGTCCGGCCCGCGATTCGGAGCTTCGGTGTACCGAACTGACGTTCGAATGCCCGGGCCGGACGGCGATTCGATGATGCAGAAGGGGACAGGGCGGGCGTTGTCGGCTGCAAGGCCGGCCGGCGGATGCGGCTATTCTTAAGATTTCGGCCTGATCGAGCGGCGCCGGCCTGTGGCCGGGGGCCCGCGGCTGGGGCTAGAGCACAGGGGTGATGAATGGCGGATTTTTCAGTTGGCATTGTTGGGCTCGACTCCATGGGGGCCGCGCTCACTCGCCGGCTGGAACAACAGGGCGTCCGCCATGCCGCCACCGACCTGAACTCCCGCATGCTGCAGGCCCATCTCGCGGAGGGCGGCAGCGCGCCGATGGGATCGCCGTTTGAACTTGCGCAGATTTGCGACCTTATCCTGATCGCGGAGACCGCCGACGAGACGCTGCGCGAATCCGTCACGGGGTCGGTCGGGCTGATGCACGCGCTGCGACCCGGCACGATCATCATCGATTTGAGCGAAGCGTCGCCGCAGGTCGGCCCGGCGCTGGCGCGTGCGCTTTATTCGAAGGGCGCCATCTGGCTCGAGGCGACACCGGTCGGCAGCCCGCAGGACGCGCTGGATGGCACGCTCACGCTGCTGACTTCAGGCTCGGCAGATGCGCTCGAACGCGTGATGCCGGTCCTGCGCACATTTGCCTCGAAGACCTTGCGCCTCGGCGAGATCGGTTCCGGTCCGCTCGCCAAATCGTTCGTCGCGGCGCTCGGCGCTGCGTCGCTCGTACTCTACACAGAATTCGTTGTGCTGGCGAAGAAGGCAGGTCTCGACCCGTCCGGCCTTCTCGAGGCGATGCCACTGCTCGCGCCGGGGGCCGTCGCGCCGCCGCCAGGGGTCGCCGCCGAGGTGCTCACTGGCCGCTACGAATCGGGCATCTCCAACAAGCGGATTCTAGAGGATATCGACCGGGTTCTCGTCGCCGGCCGCGCCGTACTGGCACCCATGCCGTTCGCCAATCTGGCACAGGCAGCCTATGTCAGCGGGGCTCACTCGCCGCGCGCAACGGGCGATCATATGGACGTAGCGCGCTGGATGGCAGACAATGCGGGCTTGAAGTTTGGCGAGGATTAGCGGAAGCGCGATCTTCGCGCGGTCACCGGACGCAGAACGTCGCAGCTTCGCCGAAGGGTTGTCGCCGCTAAGCTGAAAACAACGAAAGACGGTTCGATGCAATTCTTTCGGTATTCGAAGTCGATCTACGGCGGTCAGGAGCAACTGATCGGCGCCTCGTGGGACCTGCTGCCGTGGTTCGTCGCTGCCGGCGCCGCCTTCATCCTCGTTCATGCCGTCGTGGTGGCTATCGCCAAGACGCGACCGCATGGAACGCAATGACGCGGGATGCAGGTGATGAACGAACCCTCCACAGCGACACACGACGGCCCCGGAAGCGTATCCAGCCGAGTCCTGCGCCACGCCCTGGTTGACCGCCTCTATCATTGGCTGATGGCGGTTGCCGTGTTCGTGCTGATGGGCACGGCCTTCCTGCCGATCCTAGGTATCCAGTTTCCGTGGGTCGACATCCACTGGATATCCGGTGTCGTGCTCACCGTGCTCGTTCTATTTCACATCGTGCGTGCGTTGGTCTGGCTCGATTGGCGCAACATGATGCTTTGGGCGACGGACGCCCGAGATCTCTGGACCGACCTGCGTCACACCCTCTTCGCCGGCGCGGCGCTGCCTGCGCGTCCTGGAAAGTACAACGCACTGCAAAAGCTCTACCATCTTGGCATCGCCGTCCTGATCCTGGCGGTGGTCGCGAGCGGGCTGCTGATGCTGCTGAAGATCGACACGCCGTTCTGGCGCCGCGATCCCTATTGGTTCTCGAACGACACGTGGGGGATCATATACGTAGTCCACGGTTTCGCGGCGATGGCTATGGTGACGATGGTGATAATCCATGTCTATTTCGCCCTGCGGCCCGACGAGTGGTATCTGACCCGCTCGATGTTCCGCGGCTGGATCAGTCCCAAGGAATATTCAGACCATCACGACGCCGAGCGCTGGAAAGCGTAATCGGCCATTGCCCCGCATCCCGATTTTTCCGACCCAAAGATGAAGGAAAGGCCGATGGCGACAAGCGAGGAAGAAACCCCGCGCACGGTGGCTGAGGCGATCGATGCCATCGAGTCGACCTATGAATTGCTGCTTGCCTACGCGGCGCAAGGGCGCGAACGCGAGGAGGATGATCCCTTGGGTGTGCGCAAGGCGTTGTTGCGCGCCGATGCCGCTCTCGGCCTGCTGGAATCGGTGACGCCCCACGATATGGGCGCTCCCGGAGGCGCGGTAGAAAAGGCGACGGCCGACATGATTTCGGTGCTCAAGCAGGACGTCGCCAAGGCGCGTGCCGCCTTTCGGTTTGTCCTCGCCCAGCGCTCCATCGGCTCGCAAATGATCGACAACGTCAACGCTTCGATTCATGTTCGGGCGTTGCTGACCGACCTGTTCATCCTCGACGAAGCGCTGGAAGGCAGCAAGGCGTCCTGAGCGCCGCGCGAGGTTGGCGGCGTCGCGGCGGCACGCCCACCGCGCCGCTCGGCGGAACGGTACTCTACGAGGATCGTTCGATCATCGACATGGCCCAGATCGCGCAGAGCCGATGGAAAGATTCGAGAAAAAATCTAAGAATGCGGATGCGCGAATCTTGTGCGTCATGCGCGCGCGCCGCCGCGAGCGACCGCCTCCTTGATGAGTAGCTCAGCCATGGTCGTCTTGCTAGCGACTGGATCGTCAGCAAGCAAGACCGCAAGGGCTGCCGCTGCAGCATCTGCTCGTACACCCTCGTTTTCGGTGGAGGTAAGGGTTCGACAAGAGACCTTTGTGGATGGCAAGTCGAAACTTCACGCTGTTTAAGCACCGCTTACTTACGTTCCTTGTTTGCCGAAAAACAATTCCCTGTTTTGTCAAAGTAAATTCCCTGTTCGATTGCGAAGGGAATTCGGCGGCAAACTATTGAATTCACTCGCTGATCAGGTGCAAAAATCGTGCGGGAAGGCCTAAATTTGCAAAATTCCCTGTATTTTTCCCTGTTCGCAGGGAATCTGAACGTGGAGAACGGTTCGCTCGTGACTGGTTCCTCCGCCACACATATAAGCATTTGATATTAAATATCTTTTTAATCTTACAATGGCGCG
This sequence comes from Xanthobacteraceae bacterium, assembly GCA_050179645.1. Taxonomy (GTDB): domain Bacteria; phylum Pseudomonadota; class Alphaproteobacteria; order Rhizobiales; family Xanthobacteraceae; genus VAZQ01. The sequence continues at coordinate 38,002 of JBFXEX010000027.1, forward strand.
GATTCATCCACTTTTTCCGGCGCTTTGGCGCGTCGGCGACGACGCCTCAGCCTTGGCAAGATCATCGAAGGTTGGGCTCTGGTCTGCCAAGAGTTGATTGCTGATTGCATTGGCTCGGACGAGGAGGCGTAGAAGGCCGGCGTCGGGAGTGGCCGAAGCAGTCGCGGCTGGCGTGCTCAACCGGAAGAGACGCTGTCGTACCGCATCCGCGGCGGTTTCCGTTGAATTTGCTCAGTCACGCCGATCGCCGATGATTAGGAAAAGGGAGCCGCCGCTGACCCGAAAGCAGATTTTGGCGCGCTGAATGGATTGACTTGCTTCCGCCCGCCGTGCGACGTTTTCTTGTACCGATCAAGTGTTCTGTTATGTCGAACATTCGCGATCCCCTGGCCCGCGCTTTTCAGCTTCTAAGATGGTTCACGCGCGAGCGGCTGGACAGTATCGGCGTGCGCGAAGCGGCGACGGCTTTGTCGGTCGCGCCCAGCACCGCACACAATCTGCTGGTGGCGCTGGCGGCCGAGGGCGTGCTGCAACAGGACGACCGCACCGGGCGCTACGCTCTCGGCTGCGAGCTTTTCCAGCTTGCTCATCAGGCGATCGACCAAGTGCCGTTGCGGCGGGTGGCGATGCCGTACTTGCGGCGGCTCGCGGCAACCTGCAACGAGGCCACACTGCTGTCGCTCTACGTCCGTGAGCGCGCCGAACTTTGTACGATCGCCGGCGTGGATTCGACGCACCCGGTCCGCTACGTCATCGACATGTTCTCGTGGCGACCGTTGCATGTCGGAGCGTCCGGCCGCGCGGTTCTTGCCTTCCTGCCGCCCGCCGACCGTGCCGCGATCCCTCCGGTGCGACCGGCCCAGGGTTCGAAATTGTCCAGCCGGCCAGATTTTACGCGTGAACTCGTGTCTATCCGCAAGCGCGGCTATGCGGTGACCCGTGGCACCCGGATCGAGGGCGCGGTGGGAATTGCGGCGCCGCTGCTTGATCCGGGCGGCGCCGTGCTTGGTGCCGTGGGCATCGCGATGCCCGAGCAGCGGTTTGACCCGACCAGCATCGAGCGGTTGGCGAAGCCGCTGCTGACCTGCGTCCGCGACCTGGTCGACGAACTCGGAATGGCGCCGCTCTCTAAACGCAGCGCCGGATCAGCCGCGCTTAATCGGCGCGAACCGGCGGACAGCCCAGGATGATATCGAAGCCCGTGGTCACCGCAGCCCCCTCGGAAAGCGAATTTAGACAATGACCGCCGCCGATTCACAGGACACCAAGATGTCAGAAGGGGCGCCGCTCGAAATCGAATACGCCGAGCATGACGGCGTTGCACTGCATGCCGACCTCTATCGACCGAAGCCATCGTCGACGCCATTCCCGATTCTGATTGCGGTGCATGGTGGCGGATGGGAGCGCGGCGACCGCAAATCGTTCCGGCACTGGGGCACGTCTCTGCCGCAACAAGGCTTTGGATTGCTGGCGATCCAGTATCGGATGGCCAAGCCGGGGAAGCCTGCATTTCCACAGGCGGTCCACGATGTCCGCGCTGCGGTTCAGTACGTACGCGCCAATGCCGCCGATATCGGTGCCGATTCTGAGCGCATCGCGTTGTTCGGGTTGTCGGCCGGCGGCCACCTCGCGGCGCTTGCGGCACTTGCGGGCGATCATCCGCGCTTTCGCGGCGCGTATCCTGAGGCTCCTCATGCGAAACTAGGCACGCCAGTCAAGGCGGCAGTGATCGGCTACGGCATTTTTGATGCGGCGGCGCATTGGAATGCTGATCTGGCAAGCCGCCCAGGCAGTTCCACGATCGAGCGCTTCCTCGGCGCATCGATGCTGGACGATCGAGAACTGTATTTCCAAGCGTCGCCGTTGAGTTACGTGACGCGGAAGAACAACAAGACGGCCTTCCTGGTGATCTACGGCATGGAGGACGAGGTCGTCGACCCACAGGCGCAATCCAAGGCGTTCGTCGCCGCGCTCGGCCAAGTGGGTGCCTTCGTGCGCACCGTGGCGGTCCCGGGCGCCGGCCATTACTGGATGTCGGACCCGCTGGACGAAGCCGGCAGCCTGACCGGCGCCATGGCGCCGAAATTGGTGCGGTTCTTGCACGAAAAACTCTGACGAGGACCGCAAAATTCTCATCCGCATGCACGTGCGTGAATCATAAAGGGGAGAGCGGAATGCAATTTGGAGTGTTCGATCATCTTGACTGGAATGGCGGCGACCTCACGCTGCAATATGAAGACCGGCTGCGCATGATCGAAGCGCTCGATCGGAACGGCTTCTACGCGTATCACGTCGCCGAACATCATTGCACCCCAAGCGGGCGGGCTCCTTCGCCGAGCGTATTCTTGGCTGCGGTGGCGCAACGCACGCGGCGGCTCCGCTTCGGCCCGCTGGTCTACGCACTCAGCATGCACCATCCGCTGCGGGTGTTTGAGGAAGTCTGCATGCTCGACCAGATGAGCGGTGGTCGCTTTGAACTCGGCGTCGGGCGCGGCATCTCGCCGATCGAAAATGGTTTCTACGGCGTTGCCGCCGAAAACACCGATAAGATCTATCGCGAGGCGTTAGCCGTCATAATGATGGCGCTGACGTCAAAGCAGGTGAATTTTGACGGCGATATCTATAAATTTGACAATGTCCCGATTGAAATGAAACCGGTGCAGCGGCCACATCCGCCGTTGTGGGTCGGGGTGGCGCACGCCGCTTCCGCGGTGTGGCCGGCGGTAAACGGGGCGAACCTGGTGAGCAGCGGGACCAACGCCGAGGTTCGGCAGGTCACCGATCGGTATCGCGCTGAGTGGCGGGGCAGCCCCACTGCGATGCCATTGATTGGAATGTCGCGCCACCTCGTCGTCGCCGACACCGAGTCCGAAGCACATAGCATCGCCAAGCGGTGCTATGTGCGCTGGCTGACCAGCATCTTGCATCTGTGGAACGCCGCCGGGAAGGCGCCGCCCAATCTCCGCTTCCCAATCGACTACGACGAGGCGGCAAGTCGTGGATACTGCATCGCCGGCACGCCGTCGTAGGTCCGCGATGCGGTCATCCGCGACATCGCAGAGTCAGGCATCAATTATTTCCTCTGCCGATTTGCGTTCGGTGACATGACCCGCGAGGAATCCATGCGATCCGTGGAATTGTTCGCGCGAGAAGTCATGCCTGCAGCCATGCCGGCCAAAGCGGCTGCGTGATCGGGGCAGCCGCAACAGCAACGGAGCGACAGTCTCATGAGCGTGGAAATGAAATACCCATCATTGACCCGCCGGGCGATCTTGGCCTCGGCGGCGTCCGTCGTCGTTTTGGCGAGAGCTTCGGCGGCGGAATGGCCGAGCCGGCCCGTGACGCTGGTCGTGCCCTACGCCGCCGGAGGCCACACGGACATCATGGCGCGATTGCTGGCTGACTACCTCAGCAGGTCGCTGGGGCAGGCCGTTCTCGTCGAGAACCGTCCCGGCGCCGGCGGCTCGATCGCGACCGCCTATGTGGCCGGCTCGGCGCCAGACGGTCACACGTTGCTGTTCGGATCTGTGGCGCAAATCTCGATCGTCCCGTTCGTGCAGAAGGTGCGCTACAATCCTGACAGGGATTTCATACCGGTCAGTATCTTCGGCAGTGGCGTTATCGCACTCGTGGCCAATGCCAATGTCCCGATCAAGACCGTCGCCGAGTTGATCAGCTACGCCAAAGCCAATCCGGGAAAGTTGAACTACTCTTCGGCCGGCTTTGGCTCGTTCTCGCATCTCGGCGGCGCGATGCTGGCCGCGCGGGCCGGGATTGATCTGATGCACGTGGCTTACAAGGGGTGCGTCGCCTGCGGTGCAGGCTGTCGCCACCGGTGAGGTCCAGGTCTACATCGGTAATCGCGCCGAACTGCTTCCGCTTGCTCAGGCCGGCAAGATCCGACTGCTTGGCGTGGCTACCACAGAGCGCGTGCCGGACTGGCCGGATGTGCCAGTGATCGCCGATACGCTGCCCGGGTTCGCGATGGCCGGTTGGCAGGGTCTGCTCGCGCCAGCCGGCACGCCGCCGGAGATCGTCTCGCGACTCGAACGAGACGCGATCGCGGCTGCCAAGGATCCGGTCACTGTCGAGCGGCTGAGCCGTCTTCCCGCCAATGCGATCGGCAGCACGAGTGCTGCGTTTATTGCGACGGTGCGCAACGAACGCGGGCTTTACCAGGAGGCCGTGAAGGCGGCCGGGATAGAGATCAAAGGATAAGAGGCATGCCTGAGGACTTGGCTGCCTGACTTGTGAATTTCATCGGCGCGCTGAAATCAATCTCGTTCGACTTCAATCTACGGGCAACGCTGGCCCGCAGCAGGTTCACCTCTAACAAGCCGAAACGGGCGCGGCCGACGCGCCAAATTTTCCCTAGCTCGGAACGACTGAAGAAATGCCGCCGTGAGCGTGCTAGCGCGGGTCAGCAGACGTACTTGCAAACGAAATTCTTCAGCGAGTCGACTGGATTTGGCAAAGCCGCTGAATTTGCTCGATGCTCGACGGCGCTCTCTTCGGAGACGACTCTTGGGCGCTTCTTTGTGGCCGACTTTTCCGCAATGACCATCGACCAATATGTCTTGTATCTCGTATTCTCGTTGCGCGCGAATGCAACTCCGATGCTATTGGCTCGGGCTTTCAACAAGTTGGCATTGTGACCGGGCGACTTCTGCCACACGCGAAACGTCTCAGCCGATGTCTTTGTGCCGGCCGCGATGTTCTCGGCCGCGGCCTCGGCATCCACCGCCGCAACGCGGGACGCGAACGAGCCAGCAACATCGTGTTCCAGGACGCCAGAGGCCGCCATGGCCTTAGCCTGGCGCTCAGCTATGGCCGTGAGCTGGGGGTCGATCTTGACCGCCGGCAGGCCATGCTCCCGTCTGTATTGCGAGATCAAATCGGCCAAATTTTCGGCGTGTGCCGCGGCATGTGCCAGCATCGAAATGGTGGCAATGGCCACCGCCAGCCAGAGAGCCTTCATCCCACCCTCTCCCCGTCAATCGCGGCCACGCCTATAGGTTAGGTAAGGCGGATGTGAGGCTTTTGGGCAAGTCCGGCCGCCAACATCATCGGGTGGCGCCGCGCTATGCCAGCCGGTGACGCCCTGAAAGGCATCTGCAATCCTGGTCCTCAATCGCGGTTGCGCGATGGAAGGCACCGCGACCGGGGCCGCGGGGTCATGACCATTCCTGAGCCTCGAAGGTCTTGTCGATAAAATCCCTAGTCATCGCAATGCGCATCGATGGCGCCTCGCATTCGTGGATCGCCGGAATGCACAGCCCCGGTTCGATGTGCTGGAAGGACGCGCGCTTCGAGCCCGCGGTTTGCAAGGGAGCGAAGCTACACCATCACCTGGCCGCCATTCGCCGACAGCGTCGAACCGGTGATCAGCCCAGCGTCGTCGGCCGCGAGGAACACGACGCAGCGCGCAACCTCTTCGGGCTCGCCGAGGCGACCGAGCGGAATGTGCGGCAGAATGTTCTTCTCCAGCACGTCCTTCGGCACCGCCTTGACCATCTCGGTCGCGATGTAGCCGGGGCAGATGGCGTTGACGGTAATGCCGGCCTTGGCACTCTCCTGCGCCAGCGCCTTGGTGAAGCCGAGTTCGCCCGCCTTGGCGGCCGAATAGTTGCACTGGCCGAACTGGCCCTTCTGGCCGTTGATCGACGAGATGTTGATGATGCGGCCGAACTTGCGCGCCCGCATGCCCTCGATCACCGGCCGGCACATATTGAACAACGAGCCGAGATTGGTGTTGATCACCGCGCTCCATTGCTCGGGCGTCATGCGGTGCAGCGTGGCGTCGCGGGTGATGCCGGCATTATTGACCAGCACCTCGACCGGACCGAGATCGGCCTCGACCTGCTTGAGACCGGCGACGCAGTCCTCATAGGAGGACACGTCCCACTTGTAGACCGGGATGCCGGTCTCGGCCTTGAACTTCTGCGCCGCTTCGTCGTTGCCGCCATAGTTCGCGGCCACTTGGTAGCCCGCGGCCTTCAGTGCCTTGGAGACCGCCTCGCCAATACCGCGCGTTCCTCCAGTCACTACTGCGACGCGTGCCATCCGTTCCTCCCGTTGTCGTCGTGCCCGGCCATGTGCCGCCACGTCTTGTTGTCGGTACCTTAAAGACGTGGATGGCCGGGACAAGCCCGGCCATGACGTAAGTCAAATAGACGCGAACTTTAAGGAATCCTACCGCTCCACGCACATCGCGATGCCCATGCCGCCGCCGATGCACAGCGTGGCGAGGCCTTTCTTGGCGTTGCGCTTCTGCATCTCGTAAAGCAGCGTCACCAGCACGCGGCCGCCCGAGGCGCCGATCGGATGGCCGATCGCGATCGCACCGCCGTTGACGTTGACCTTGCCGGTATCCCAGCCGAGGTCCTTGTTGACCGCACAAGCCTGCGCGGCGAACGCCTCGTTGGCCTCAATCAGGTCGAGATCGCCGATGTTCCAGCCGGCTTTCTTGAGCGCGGCGCGCGAAGCCGGGATCGGCCCCGTGCCCATGATTGCCGGGTCGACGCCGGCATGCGCCCAGGAGACGATACGGGCGAGCGGCGTTTTGCCGAGCTTGGCCGCCTCGCTCGCCTTCATCAGGACCACGGCGGCAGCGCCATCATTGATGCCGGACGCATTGGCGGCCGTCACGGAGCCGTCCTTGGCGAAAGCCGGGCGCAGCTTGGCGACCGATTCCATCGTAACGCCGGCCTTGGGATATTCGTCGGTGTCGACCACCACGTCGCCCTTGCGGGTCTTGATCGTGACCGGCGCGATCTCGTCCTTGAACTTGCCGGCCTTCTGCGCGGCCTCGGCCTTGTTCTGCGAGCCGACCGCGAACTGGTCCTGCTGCTCACGGGTGATCTGCCATTGGCGAGCGACGTTCTCGGCGGTGTTGCCCATGTGATAGCCGTTGAAGGCATCCCACAGGCCATCCTTGATCATGGTGTCGACCATCTCGAAGTTGCCCATCTTCACGCCTTGGCGAAGATGCTGGCAGTGCGGCGACATGCTCATCGATTCCTGGCCGCCCGCGACCACGATCTCGCTGTCCCCATTGAGGATCGCCTGGTACCCGAGGGCGACCGCGCGCAGGCCGGAGCCGCAGAGCTGGTTGACGCCCCAGGCCGGACTCTCGACCGGGATACCGGCGGCGATCGAGGCCTGGCGGGCCGGATTCTGGCCCTGACCGGCGGTCAGGATCTGCCCCATGATAACTTCGGAGACCCGGCCACCCTCGACGCCCGCCCGCTTGAGCGATTCCTCGATCGCCACCTTGCCGAGTTCATGGGCCGGCAGGTTCGCAAACGCGCCATTGAAGGCACCGACCGGCGTTCGCGCCGCACTGACGATGACGATGTCGTCTTTCATCCTCAAAACTCCTCTGTCCGGGACGAAGGGTGGCCATCCTTCGGGACCAAAGCCGCCTGTCCGCCGTTTTGGCGTCCCGCGATGCGTGCTCGTCGCCGATTGTCCAGGTGTCCCGTGCTGTTCGATAGCCCGCCGAGCCGTACCATGTCCATATGACCGCCGGTTGGCGCGGCCGCAAGCCGGCCGGACAGGCGAAGGGCCCGCCGGGGGCGCATCTCCGGCATGCGGCAAAAACCGCCCGACTGCCGGCTGCACAAAACGGTGGCTCCCCGTCGTGAAAACTGCTTATTTTGCATATCGAAGCCACCAGCCGCCGGGGTTGGGCGGCTCCCAGTGATCAAGCATGGCCCACCTCGCAGCGCCGGTCACGATCAAGCGACATGCCCACGAGCGGCGCTACGCTCCCGCTGCCGGCCGCTATGTGACCCCGGAAGATCCGGCCGGCATGGTCGAGGACGAAGAGGCCTTCGTCGTCCACGACGCCGCAAGCGGCGAGGACATCACGCCATCGATCCTCAAACAGATCATCATCGAGCGTGCACGCCATGGCTGACACCAAAGAACCCGTCACGATCAAGAAGTACGCCAACCGGCGGCTCTACAATACCGGCACCAGCACCTACGTGACGCTCGAAGATCTCGCCACCATGGTGAAGGCGGGCCAAGACTTCGTGGTGTTTGACGCCAAAACCGGCGAGGACATCACCCGTTCGGTGCTGGCACAAATCATCTTCGAGCAGGAGAACAAGGAAGGTCAGAGCCTTCTGCCGATCGCATTCCTGCGTCAGATCATCCGCTTCTATGGCGACAGCATGCAGATGCTGGTACCGCGCTATCTCGAAGTCTCGATCGAGTCGCTGAGCCGCGAGCAGGAGAAATTCCGCAACCAGATTACCCAGGCATTCGGCAGCGGGCCGTTCGGCGCGCTTGAAGACCAAGTACGGCGAAACATGGAAATGTTCGAGCGCGCATTTGCGATGTTCACGCCGTTCGCCAAGCGTGAAGCGCAAACCGCTGCCGATGCCGACAAGGCCGCGACCACCGCGCGCCCGGCGGGCGGCGAGGAGATCGTCGATCTCAAGCGGCAGATGGACGAGATGCAGAAACGGCTCGATCGCCTGAGCGACGACAAGGATACCAAGGACAAGACGTAGAGCCGCCGCCGGCTTACGCCGGCACGGCGATGCGCGACAGCTGCGCCTGCCGCCATGGCGTTTCGGCCGATGCGAGCCCGACCAGCGCCCCCTGCAGATAGTCGCAGCCCCAGTCCGCCAACATGGCGGCGGCCTCTTCGTCCTGCACCCATTCGGCGACCGTCTGCAGACCGAGCCGCCGGGCGAGATCGATCAGGGTATGTACGAAGGCGCGGTCGTCGTCGGAGCGCCGCAAATTCTGCACGAAGGCACCGTCGATTTTGACCAGATCGACGCCGAGCTTGCGCAGGTTGCGGAACGACGTGGAGCCGGCGCCGAAGTCGTCAATCGCGATCCGGCAACCGAGGTTTTTGACACGCGCAACGAAACCGCGCGTGTCGTCGATATCGTCAATCGCAGCTGTCTCGGTGATCTCGACGATCAGCCGTTCGCCGACGCCGGAATTGCCGCGCAGCGTGCCGACGAGCGCGCCCCACCAATCCGGATCGGCGGTCGAGGCAGCCGACACGTTGAGGCTGGCGATGAGATTTGGCGCAGCGGCGAGCTCCGCTAGCACCAGTTCGAGCACGCGATGATCAAGCATTCGGACGAGACCGAGCCGTTCGGCGAGCGGCACCACCTCGTTGACGGCAAGGAGCATGCCGTCGGCACGCTTGACCCGCATCAGGCACTCGTAGAATGCCGGCCGGCGCGAGCCGATATCAACAACCGGTTCATGCACCAGGCAGATGCGGCGGGCGTTGAGGGCGGCGATGATCTCCTCGGTCGCCCTGATGTTGGCGCGGCGCCTGGCGTCGCGCTCGACGTTCGGCAGGTAGGCGCGGAACGATCCGCGGCGCCTGGCCTTGGCGGCATCGAGCGCCTCCTGCGCACAGCGCAGCACGTCGTGCACCGTCCTGGCATGGCGCGGTGCCGTTACACCACCAATCGTGATCGTGATGGCAACCGGACCGGCCGAGGTCTCAACCACGTCGTCGCGCACGCCGGTGAGCAGGCGGCCGGCCGCGACCGTGAGGTCGTCCGGGGTGCAGGTGTTCAGGATGACCCCGAACTTATTGCCGGAAAAGCGGCCGAAATGATCGTTGCCGCGCAACTGGGAGCGCACGCGCCTGGCGACCGCCGCGATGACTTCGTCAGCGACGCCGAAGCCATAGGCCTCATTGACGCGGTCGATCTTGTCGATCGCCACCAGGAGAAAGCCGCAGGACGAGCGCAACTTGCCGGATTCCTCGAGAGTGGCTTCCAGCACTTCCACCATGTGGGAGCGGTTCATCTCGCCGGTCAGTCCGTCGTATCGCGAGAGATGAGCGAGCCGCTGCTCGCGCTGATGCCGCTCGTTGATTGCCCGCACGATGCCGTGTGCCCGCGCCGGCCTTCCGTCAGCACCGGCCAGCCAGCGCCCCGTGTCCTCGAGCCAGAGCAGGTCCGCATGGCCGGGAATGCGCAACGCGTACTGCAACTGGTAGAGCACGCCGTCACCGTGGTCGGGAGAGGCCGCGTGCATCACCGCGTCGAACCGCGTCATTCCGCTCTTCGGATCGGCGTATTGGGCGAACGCGCGCCCGCGGCCGATCGGCACCACGTCCGCAAAGGGCAGCACGTCGCGGACGTTGCTGCCCCAGACGAGTTCGTCACTCTCAATGTGCCACTCGTACGCAACCTCGCCGACCGATGCGAGAATGCGCTCGCAATCAAGACGATCCCTGCGCGCCTGCGGGAGGCGACCCGGACGCGAAGCGGCATCCTGCATCGTGCCCATGTCGACGCGGGCCTCTGCCGCTTGGCAGTCCGGATGGGACACGTTCGCGCCGCCGTTTTCTGCAGCCTCTCCGCCCAAATTCGCGGATGGGACGAGGGCCGGAACGCTAGGCGGCAATCGTTTAGATTGTTCGAAAATCACTTGCGAAACATAGGGGTATCATTTGGCTTCGACGGCCGTTGAAGGCCGATCAGTCATTCCGCAGCGCGCGCGCGCGACAGCTGGCACGACAGCGGAAAGATTCCAGTAACTATTTCGGGCCGACGTGCGTGGCCGGCACGCCGCTTGCGACGTTACCGTCTGAGGCAAGGACATGTTCCGCTTCGGCACAAAGAACGGCGAGGACGGCAGGCGCGATGTCCGAATCTCACTGCTTGACCGGACGCCCCTGCCCCGCATCGGAACAGATTCAGCACCGAGTTGGTGGGACCGGCGAGCGTTCCGGCACAAGGCCGGGCGCTCGTTCGGTTCGCATCTGCGCAGAGCACGACCCCGATGACGGTAAACTCGAAGCTGCCGCGTCCTTCCTGACCCGATCATCGCCAGCCGAGCGCGGCGGTGCCCCGCATACGACCTGAGCGCTCTCCGCGGCACCCGGCGCGTCTGACGCACCAACTGGGGGCGGCTTCTGCCTCGCACGGCGCGTCCCCGAAAGATCGACCAATCCGCCGCCTTGCGCCGCGATCGCCCCCGCCATGTTGCCGGCGTCGCGCCGCGATCGGGAATGGCTCCGGTTCGCCGGCTGCGCTAACCAAGGACGGGCCATCCGGCCATGCTGTTCCTGGAGGAAACGCGATGACACTGTCTCTTGCACAAGCCCGTTCCATTCTCGACAAGACGCTCGCCACCGCGCGCGAAAAGAAGTTCCGCCCGATGGGTGTTGCGGTGGTCGACAGCCGTGCCGCGCTGAAGGCCTACGCCGAAGAAGACGGCAACCCGATCCTTCGCTCCAAGATCGCGACCGGCAAGGCAACCGGTGCGGTGCTATTCGGCGCCGGCTGCCGGCGCCTGCATGCGATCGGCGTCGAACGTCCGCACATGGCGGCGGCGCTGGTCGAGATGTCGGGCGGTGCGCTGGTGCCGGTGGTTGGCGGGGTGCTGATCCGCGATCAGTCGGGCGCGCTTGTGGGTGCGGTTGGCGTGTCGGGCGACACCTCTGACAATGACGAGGCCTGCGCCATTGCCGGCATCGAGAGCGCGGGCTTCAAGGCCGACACCGGCGGCTGAGCGCTCGCCGCACGACCTCGGCGCCGGCTTCAATCCAGAGGCCGGTCGCCATCTTCGAACCTGATGTCGCGGTGCGGGCGCGGCCCGACCGAAATGCCGATCAGCAGATCGACGAACGCCAGCACGGTCAGCAGCAGGAACGTCGACGTCTGCGCCTGCGGCACCAGCGCCAGTTCGGCCCCCATGCCGGCGACCAGCAGGAGCGCGAGCACGTTGTCCATCGCGCCCTTGCCGGCAAAGCGTGCCGCCTTGAGCACCTCGAGATAGAGCAGGAACATGGCGAGCGCGACCAGCGCGTCGCCGAGGCTGACCGACATGCTTCTGTCGGACGGCAGCGGAATCGTCGCGATCTCGTGGGACGGGGGCAGGTCCAGCAGAAAGACCGCCATGTTGTAGAGCGCGAACGGGACGAGCAGCAGCGGGAAGGCGATCAGGAACATGCGGCGGAGTCTCCCGGCGTGCAGATGCTCCCAGTTCCTTCCTTTACCGGAGCCCGTCAATCAACGCGATGGTCTCAGCGCTCGATCGCCCGTCCCCAAGAGATTCAACTTCAAGCAATCATCCGTTCGAGTCCATCGAAACGGGGTCGAACGGAATCAAAAGCGACCGCCAACATACGCCGGTCAGGCTTCCGTCCGCGGCTTGAGAATCTGGCGGCCGCGATACATCCCGCTCTTGAGATCGACGTGATGCGGACGGCGCAGTTCGCCCGAATCCTTGTCCTCGACATAGGCCGGCTTCTTGAGTGCATCGGCCGAGCGGCGCATGCCGCGGCGCGACGGCGAGGTCTTGCGTTTGGGGACAGCCATGATGGAACTCCTGATCAAATGGCGCCGTGCGCCGCAATGACTGATGTATTTGAAGCCGGGCTTATAGAGGAACCGTTTCGAGAAGGCTAGGGCTTGGCCGCTCCCGGAGCGCGCCAGAATCGAGCCGAATCCGCACCAGCCCGGTCACCAAACACGTCCGGGACAGCGATTTGACGGGCCGATCAGCGCGGCGGCCGTTTGGCGCAGCGGGCCAGGTTGGCCTGGGCGACGGCGCGCGCCTGATAGACACCGGCCAGCCGCCGCACCGCAGGCCCGGGCTGCCGGGCGCTTCTGCGGTGCGGATTGGGCAGCACCGCCGCGAGCAGCGCGGCCTCCCGTGGCGACAGCGACCGCGCCGGCTTGTTGAACGCGTAACGGCTTGCAGCCTCGGCGCCGAATTGGCCACGGGGCCCCCATTCGGCGATGTTAAGATAGATTTCGAGCACCCGCCATTTCGGCAGCACCAGGTCGATCCACAGCGCCAACGGCAGTTCGAGCGCCTTGCGGACGAAGCTGCGTCCCTGCCAGAGGAACAGGTTTTTCGCCACCTGCTGGGTGATGCTGGATACGCCGCGAGCCTCGGTAATGTCGTCGGCGGCGTCGATGCGCTCGCGCAGTTCCTTGAGGTCGACGCCGCGATGGTAGCAGAACCGGCCGTCCTCAGAGGCGATCACCGTCACCGGCAGCACCGGCGCAATGCGATCGAGCGGCACGAACGTGCGCTCGACCCGCGCGCCCGCCGCCCAGCGCGCAAGCATCAGGGTCGAGGCCGGGTCGACGAAGCGATAGAGCGGCACGAGCAGGTAGGGCAGCAGGAGGACGAACATCACGAGCAAGACCACGAGCCAGACGATCCGGCCCAACCAGCGCCGAGGCCGGGGCCGTGAGGCCGGCTGAGATCGCGGACGTTGCGCTGGTGCGGCGGCAGGCATCAGGCTGGCGGTGGACTGTCCGGTACGTCCGGGCGATTCGCTCCGACGGCCGATTCTGTCACGCCGGGATCTCGCATGACAGCAAACAGAGCGCTGGCGGTCCGGAATCCGCCGCGCGTTTGACCGGCGCGACAAATCGCGCACACTCCCGCCCTGTTCCTGGCGCGCGGCGAAACCATGCCGAACCATCCCATCCGAACACGGCTGCCCTATGTCCTACGCGTTCTGCATGCGCGGCCGCGCCTGCTGGCCGCAGCGGCGCTGGGGATCGTGATCCTGCTGCTGCCGGTCGGCATCCCACTGGCGCGCCGGATACTCGCGGGCTGGAACGTCGGTGTCGCGCTCTATCTCCTGCTGTTATACTGGCGTTTCGCCGGCGCATCGGCGAGCGACATCCGCGCTCACGCCGCCGCCGAGGATAAGGGCCGCGTCGCGATCCTGGCGCTCACGGTCGCGGCCGCCCTCGCCAGCATCGGAGCGATCGTGGCCGAGCTCGGCACCAGCGAGGGCTCCGCCCGCACCGCCGTGCAACTGGCCCTGGCGACCGTGACGATCGTGCTGTCATGGGCGCTGATCCACACCATCTTTGCCCTGCACTACGCGCACGAGTTCTACGGCTCGGGTAATAATTCGGGCGGGCTTCGTTTCCCCGCCCCGCAACCGCCGGACTATCTGGACTTCGTGTATTTCTCGTTCGGAATCGGCACCGCCGCGCAGGTGTCGGACATCGACATCGTGTCGCGGGACATCCGGCGGGTGGTCACCGCGCACTCGATCGTATCGTTCTTCTTTAACGCGGCGCTGCTCGCGCTGATCGTCAACATCGCGGCGAGCGCGATCTGAACCGGCTGATCCCGCTTCGCGGAACAGCGGAAGGCATCGACTCGCAGCGTTATCGTCTTCTTTGCCGTCGATGTACAAGGCGCCCCCATTGCACCTCCAGAGCTTGCCATCTCCTGCAATCTATAGTAGTATGATATATTAAATACAATCCGCTTCATCGATCGAGGATCTCATGTCACGCACAATTCTCCGAAGTCTCGCAGCTGTGACAGTCGCTATGTCGCTTGTGGCCGGCGCAATCGCCGTCACGAAGGAAGCAAACGCTCAAGCGAGTCCCTGCAATCCACGCTTCCAGTCCTGCTGAGACGACCGCCGATGACCGGCGAGCTGGCGCACTACTTGGCTGCTTTCATATTTGGCGCGATGATTATAACGCTCTTTTCGAGCAGACGTTTGGAAGCACTCACAAGTCACCCGGACGGGGCCGAGTTCCAGATCTTCCGGTTGATACCTCCCAAAGCCTTCGTCGGCTATAGAACCTACCGTCGCGCGCTTTTCTTCTATGTCGTGTTGCTGCAGGTCATCTTCGTGGTGCTCTGTACGAGCGAGCCCATTGCAGCGACGTTCTTTGGGAGTGAGCCAAAGAAGGAATTTCAATTCAATAATGTCGCTTGGCCGCTCGGCGCTGCCTTGATTCTAGTGGGCCTGATTCCGGCCACCCCGTTGATCGAAGAAATCGAATTGGCGCTGAGGCGCCTGGCGCACCGCGCAGCCGGAATTCATGATCAATTTCTTGCGGGCGTGGTTCGCCTCGAGCGGTTCGAAATAGAAACCAAGACCGCCAACAAACCTGACTACGCCTTTGAGAGTGCGCAATATAGAAAGATACACAACATACTGGTCGCGATCGGGCTTCCGCCACAGGAAGCGAAGATAACGGCCCGACGAGCGCTGTTGTTTGTCGTGTTCAACGCATGGACACTGGGTCCACAAGCTGCCCAGATTTGGTCAGGACATGTGCGATCTCAATTCGATCGCGTCCGTCCTATGGTGCAGGGTTCCGTCGCCCTGTCGGAGCGGGAACTGAACCGACTGATTGAGATTTGCGTGCAATCGTCATGCCTCCGCCAATTGGCGGCAAACCTTCGTATCGACGACTGGGCGGACCCGCTCGATCCCGAACGCGTACAGGATTCTCCCGTCCTCGGGCAGACAGTTGATGAGCGCCAACGGCTGCAGGATCTTTGGGACACTCTTGCCGCGGAAATGGAAAAAGTCTCGCGCCAACTCATCTCAATCTTTGTGGTGCTCTCGATCAACGACCGAACTCCCCATGCCGGGAACGATGAAGTTCTCCGTCAAGCCATTACAAGTGCGCGTGATGACGAGGGACAGCCATTGTACAATTCGAGCTGGCTCGCAGTCACCGGCGGGTGTTTGGCAACACTCGTCATTGCGGCCATCTTTGGTGTGCTTCATCATTTCTATTCGGGTGACCCGATTGCGACGGCCATGAAAGAGGGCGTCGAGGATGGTACATGGACGGCGGCAAACCTCACCCTCCAATTCGGACTGGCTCTGATGGTTGTCGTGCTGCTGAGATACTCTGCAATTACATCACTCAAGTATTTGCCCATCAGATGGGGCGCGTTCGCCGAACTGCCAATCGCGCAAAACCTCAGATATGTGCTCTACGCAATCTTGTGTGCCGCCTCCGTCAATATCGCGATCTATGTACTCTATCAGTACTCGAATGGAAACCTGAACGCGGAAGGCGCACTGAAGGCAAGCGCGCTTCCGTTGGAAATCTTATTCATGGTGGTTTGGTCGATCGTGCCTGCCATCTTCGCCGTCGGATGCATCGGCATCGCCGATCTTGCGCGCGAGCCGGATCAGAGCCGCAAACTGCTTTTCATTATCGTGGGGCT
>JBFXEX010000028.1:0-53935 GCA_050179645.1 Xanthobacteraceae bacterium
TGTGTTCCGGGGTGTTGATCTCGCTCCAGGGATAACCGGTGACGATCCAGCCGACCGGCGCTTCGTCCTTCAGCGGATCGAGGTACTCCGGCTCGCCCGACAGCAGGCTCACGACGGGGCGATTCTTGAACACTCCACGGGTATTGCCCTCGCGCACGAATTTCGCCAGATCCGCGCCGAACAGCACGTTGAAAATGGCATCCGGCTTGGCGTCGTCGATTGCCTGTACGACGGCGCCCGCGTCGACCTTACCGAGCGGCGGCGCCTGCTCGGTGACGAACTCGATGTCCGGCTGCTTGGCCTTCATCAGCGCCTTGAAGTTGGCGGCGGCCGACTGGCCATATTCGAAGTTCGGATAAACGAGCGCCCAGCGCTTCTTCTTGGCGGCAAGCGCGTCCGGCAGCAGCATCGCGACCTGCATGTAGGTCGATGCGCGCAGCCGGAAGGTGTAGCGGTTGCCGTTCTGCCAGGTGATCTTGTCAGTCAGCGGCTCGGCGGCGAGGAAGAACACCTTCTTCTTGCCGGCGAACTCGGTCACGGCGAGGCCGATATGCGACAGGAAGGTGCCGGCCAAAATGTTCACGCCCTCGCGGGTGACGAGCTCGTCGGCCACACGGACGGCGTCACCGGGGTTGGCGCCGTCGTCACGCGACACCACTTCGAGCTTCTTGCCGAGCACGCCGCCCTTGGCGTTGATCTCCTCGATCGCAAGCTCCCAGCCCTTCTTGTATGGATCGAGGAAGGCCGGTTGCGCCTTGTAGCTGTTGAGTTCGCCGATCTTGATGGTGTTTTGCGCCAGCGCGGGGCCGGCAAGGCAGACGAGTGCGGTGCTTGCTGCAAGCCGCAGCAGGTGCAATCTGGTAATCATACGCGTTCTCCATGGAAGCCGGATCGCGCCAGCGGGCGAAAGGTACGCGTCCAGTGCTTTCTTTCTGGGCAAATAGTCCGTGCCGCCCGAAACCTTGTCAAGGTCACATCATCGCGCACCCAATGGCGCAAAACGCGGCATCGACGTTCACGGACCTCATCCTGAGAAGGGCGCGAAGCGCCCGTCTCGAAGGATGGCGACAAGCCTGTGATGCGGCCATGCTTCGAGACGCCATGCTACGCACGGCTCCTCAGCATGAGGGACCCTCCGCTCGTCCCCGCGGAAGCGGCGACCCAGCGCTTATCAAGCAGATGTACTGGATGCCCGCTTGCGCGGGCATGAGCGGGGGGAGGTCGAGAGCGCGCGGCTACTTGCGGTCGCGCAGGCGGTCCATCAACGACTTCTCCTGGCCGCCATCGATCTCGATCTGGGTGCCGTTGACCATGTGCATCAGCGGTGAAGCGAGCATCACCACCAGGCTGGCGACTTCCTCGACCTCGGCGATCCGGCCCATCGGGATCGACGACGGCGCGAGCTGGTCGGCCTCCTCCAATGAAAGCTTCATATCGCGGGACATCGCCTGCACGAGACCGGCCCAGCGTTCGGTGCGCACAGGCCCCGGATTGACGGCGCAGAAGCTGATGCCGTGCTTGCCGTATTGCCCGGCGAGCGAGAGCGTCAGGTTCTGCCCGGCCGCATTTGCGGCGCCGGGGCAGATTTCCCAATACGAGGGCTTCACGCCGTCGTTGCCGATCAGGTTCACGACGCGGCCGCCGCCCTGCTTGACCATCAGCGGAAGGACGTAGCGAAGGCAGCGCACATAGCCCATGAACTTGAGCTGCAGGCCCTTCTCCCAGTCGTCCTCGGTCAGGTGCTCGATCACGCCGCCGGCCGCCGAGCCCGCGTTGTTGACCATGATGTCGACGCGGCCGAGCGCCTTGTGGCCCTGCTCAATGAAGTTTTTGGCGTCGGCGTCCTTGCGAAGGTCGGCCGCGATCGGCACGATCTTGCGGCCGGTCGCCTTGGCAATCTCGGCGGCCGCCTTTTCCAGCGGCTCCATGCGGCGGGCGCAGATCGCGACATCGACGCCTTCCTTCGCCAGCAGCATGGCGATGCCCTTGCCGATGCCTTCGCTGCCGCCGGTCACCAGCGCGGTCTTGCCCTTGAGCTGCAGGTCCATGTCGCTCTCCTTGAAACTGACGATACTGAGTTACGTGCGCGGCTTGTGAGAGAGCCAGGTGCCTCTCTCCGCCTCGGCGAAGAATTCGTCGAGCGCTGCGTTGAATTTCTCCGGCTCCTCGCTGGTCAGCGTGTGTCCGGTGCGCGGCACAACCACCAGGCCTGCGGTCGGCGCGGTACGGCGCAGGAAGACGCTGGCGTCGAGGCACCAGTCGTCCTCGTCGCCGACCACGATGAGGAGCGGCGGCCTGAACGCCTTCAGATCGGCTTGCATGTCCCACAAGGTAGGTCGCTTGGCTTGCAGGTTGGCCATCGTCAGCGAATGGCCGAGCGGCGAATGCTCGCTCAGCATCTTGACGAAATGCGCATAGCCGCGCGGGTCCTTGTGCTTGTGTGCCTGGCGCGTCGGGCCGTCGCCGTATTTGACCGCCGCATCCGCCATCGTACTCTGCGCGAACATCTTGGCGGTCTCGCGCGAGGCCGCACGCGATTCCTCGACGATCTTCGGGTCGGGCGACGAGCCATAGCCGCAGCCCGCCGCGGTGACCGAGATGCAGCGTTCGGGATGGCGGATGCCGACATGCAGCGCAGTTGCGGCGCCCATCGAATGGCCGACCACGTGCGCCTTGTCGATCTTCAGCGCGTCCATCACGGCGACGACGTCGTCGCGAAAGATGTCCTGGGTGTACTTTTCAGGGGCCTCCGGCACATCGGACGGCGGATACCCGCGCTGGCTGTAAGTGACGCAGCGATGCGAGCGGGCGAAGTGCCGCATCTGCGGCTCCCATGTCCGGTAGTCGGCGGCATATTCGTGCACGAACACCACCGGCGTGCCGTGGCCGGCTTCCTCGACGTAGAGTTTCGTTCCGTCGGACGCAGAAATCTTCGGCATGCGGGGCTTCGCGGCGATCAAGCCGCACGATGGATGTACGAGAAGGCAAGCTAGTCAACTCGCTGCGGTGGCGCAAGCGGCGAAGACCGTCACTGAATGCGCATCGGCAGGCTCTGCAGACGCAACTCGCCCACGGCGCCGCCATACAGCGGCTGAAAATTCGGATCGTCGATGTGCGCCTTCGGAAAGCGGGCCAGTAACCGCGTGATCGCGATGGTAATGGTAGTGCGCCCCAGGATGTTGCCGATGCAGTGGTGCGGTCCGGCGCCAAACGACAAGATGCGCTTCGGCTTGCGGTGGATGTCGAAGCGCAACGGATCGGGGAACGCATCCGGGTCGTAGTTCGGCGCGAGCGGCGAAGGCCGCACCACCATGCCTTTGAGAATGCGCGTGCCGCCCACCTCGGTATCGCGCGTGGCAATGCGCGGGAAGGTGAAGTAGCCGTTGCTGCCCAGGCGCAGGCATTCCTCGATCGCTTCCGGGATGAGCGACGGATCGCGGATCAGTTCGGCGCGCTGCTCGTCGTGGGTGTAGAGTAGAAAGAGTGCGCCGCCGGCGGCCCGGCTGGTGGCCGACAACGACGCCCCGCAGATACCGAATATCTGGTCGAACAATTCGCGGTCGTTGAGCTTGTCGCCGGCATCGCGGGCGTTGACCAGATCGCTGATGAAATCCGGGCGCGGGTTGGTGCGGCGCTCGTCGATGATGACGTTGATCTCCTGCATGGTGCGGTCGAAGGCGCGGCGCAATTCCGGCGACCACGACTCGCCCGGCTTCACATAAGTGGTGCCCGGAATGAGGTCGTGAAATGCCGTGAACACCGCCTTGCGGCGCTCGTCCATCGCCACCATCGCGGTCAGCAGGGCATCGACCACGAGATGCGCGCCATAGTCCGTCATGCCGTCAAACGAAGGGCCGTTCGCCTCGATACGGTCCAGCATGCCGTCGACGATCCCGGTGATGCTCTCCTTGAGTTGTTCGATCCGTCGCGATGAGAATGCCGGCATCAGCAGGCGGCGGACGCGGGCGTGCTGCTCGCCATCCATCTGCGTGACGAACTGCGCGTCCATGATCTTGTTGAACTGCTCCCAGCCCGGGCCGCGCGGCATCTCCGAGGCGAAGGTCTGCGTGTCCGAAAAGACCTTGTGTACGTCGGCATAGCGGCCGACCACCACCTGCGGCTGGCCCTGGCCCAGCACGTAGAACGGCGGCCGCCGCGCCCATTCGGCCATGTACCGGTGCGCGTTCGCCTTGAACTCGGCACTGCCAAGGTCGATGTCGACCACGTTGTCGGAGTCCAGATCGAGCGTTAATGACATGAGCGTTCCTCTTCCGAAACCCGAAGCGCCGCCGCCGCTTTCTCTCAGCGGCCGAAAATCGCCTTGGCGGCATCGCCGACCGCCTCGACGTTCTCGCCGCAGTCGAGGAAGGCGACGATCCGGCACGGGCAGCCTTCCAGTCCCTCGTAGCGCCACGGGAAGGCACCGATGATGGCGCGCTTGTTGAGCATCAAATCGATATCTCCCCCGAGGTTCTCGGCGTGCAGCAGGCCTTCCTGGAACGCCCAGTTGTGGAACGGGAACACGTCGGCGGAGACCTTCCGGCCGGACAGCTTGTGGGTGTAGGTGAACGTGCCAAAGAATTCGCCCGGCGTCTTGCCGTGCTTCTTGGTGAATTCCTCCGCCAAGTCCGGTCGCATATAGCGGATCGAGGTGTTCATGGCGTGGTCGCAGGAGCCGGCGTCCATGCCCCACCACTTGATCTTCTTCTTCAGCATCCAGTCGAGCGTCGCGAGGCTCGGCCCCGGATGATAGCAGAAGTAGCGCACCAGGTCCTGCTGCGGCTGGCCCTCGTAATGCTTGTGCCAGCCGGTGTGCAGGATGAGGATGTCGCCTTCGCGGATGTCGGCGCCGGCGCTCTCGATGATCTCCGGCGTGATCACCGCCCAGTCGTGCATATGCTTGGAGATGTCCACCACCACGCCGCGGTTGCAGAGATAGTCAAGCGGCAGGTGCGCCATGTCGCCTTTGGGATTGTCGGTGGCGTGCATGGCGCCGTCGAAATGCGTGCCGACATGCAGCGCGGTGTCGATGCGCTGCGCCACGATTCGCACGGTCTGCAGGTTCTGCGCGTAATACATCTTGTTGCCCGCGTAGCCGACCCAGCCGGGCGTGTGCACGTTCATCACATGGCTCATGTCGATGATTTTCATCGCTCGATCCTTCTTGTTGATAGGGCAGGGCGCGGCGTGCTTGCAGTTTTCCGGAGTGGAGACTACCGTTTCGCCTTCGAAATACTCGCATGAAGATCGCTCATGAACCTGCCAGTAGGGGCGCTGATCGGTCAACCGGTCGATCGGGCCGAAGACCCGCGATTTCTCACCGGTCGCGGCCAGTTCGTCGACGATCTCAAGCGTCCCGGGATGCTGCACGCCGCGGTGTACCGCAGCAGCGTAGCGCACGGCCGCATCCGCTCCATCGATGCAGCCGCCGCGCGAGCGATGCCCGGAGTTCGCGCCGTCATCACTGCGGCCGAGATCGGCGAGGACATCCCGGTGATCCCGCTGCGGCTGGCGAACATGCCGGGGTTGAAGCCCTACTTCCAGCCGGTGATCGCCAAGGACAAGGTGCGCTACGTCGGCGAGCCGCTCGCGATTGTCGTCGCCGATAGTCAGGCGCTCGCCGAAGATGCGCTGGAAGGCATCGCAGTCGACATCGAGCCCTTACCTGCGGTGGTGGATCGCGAGACGGCGCTGAGCAACGCCTCGCTACTGTTCGAGCCGACCGGCACCAACTCAATGATCCGCTACGCCGCGACGTTCGGCGACGCCGACGCAGCCTTCGCGCAGGCCGAGTATACCCGGCGCGAGACATTCCGCTGCCACCGCCTGACCGCGGTGCCGCTCGAGACCCGTGGCGGCATTGCCGAATGGAACGCCGACAAGACGCATCTCACGGTGTTTGGCTCGACCAAGGTGCTGTTCTTCAATCGGCGCCTCCTGGCGCCGATGCTGGGCGTCGCCGAGGAAGCGATCGACATGCTGGAGCCCGACGTCGGCGGCGGCTTCGGCGTGCGCGGCGAGTTTTATCCGGAGGACTTTCTGGTGCCGTTCGCGGCGCGGCTTGTTGGCCGCCCGGTGAAGTGGATCGAGGACCGGCGCGAGCACCTGATGGCAACCAACCATTCGCGCGAGATGGAGTGCGACGTCGAGATTGCCTGCCGGCGCGACGGAACGATCCTCGCGCTGCGCGGACACATCTGCGGCGACATGGGCGCCTACATGCGCACCAATGGCGGGGTGGTGCCGGCGAAGGCGGGGCAATTCCTGCCGGGTCCCTATCGCATCCGCGACATCGCCATCACAGTCGAGATGATCGCCACCAACAAGACGCCGGTCGGCACCATGCGGGCGCCCGGACGCTTCGAGGCCAACTTTTTCCGCGAGCGGCTGTTCGACATGGTGGCCCGCGACCTCGCTCTCGACCCGATGGACTTCCGCCGCAAGAACCTGATCAGCGAGCCCGAACTGCCGTTCTACAGCGGCAAGCTCGTGCCGTATGAAGGCGAGACCGAGTTCGATACCGGCGACTATCACGCCACTTTCGAGCGGGCGCTCACCGAGATCGGCTGGGAAGAGAGAAAGTCGCTGCAGGGCCGGCTGATCGATGGCCGCTATCACGGGCTCGCCGCGGTGCCGTTCGTCGAGAGCGGCGGCTCGGGCAAGGAGAATTGCCGCGTCGAGATCGAACCGGACGGCATGGTCAACGTCTATGTCGGCTCGGCGGTGATGGGGCAGGGCCTGGAGACCACGCTCGCGCAGGTCGCCGCCGAAACGCTGCGGCTGCCGTTCGAGGGGGTCCGCATTTTGCACGGCTCGACCACCTATCTGCGCGAGGGCTTCGGAACCTTCGCGTCGCGCTCGATGGTGGTGGGCGGTTCGGCAGTGGCGGACGGCTGCAACAATCTTCTCGTCGCGATCGAGGCCGAGGCGCGCAAGCGGTTCGGCCTGCCCAATGTCGAGATATTGGTCGCGGGCGGCGTTGTGAGCGCCGGTGAACAGCGCGCGCGCCTCGCCGACTTTGCCGGCCTTACGGCGGAGGGCACGTTCTCGACCGCGATCCGCACCTACAGCTATGGCGCACACGCCTGCCACGTCGCGGTCGATGCCCGAACCGGTGAGGTCGAGGTGCTGGACTATGTGGCGATCGAGGACGTGGGCCGTGCCATCAATCCGCACGTCGTCCACGGCCAGGCGATCGGCGCGCTGGTGCAGGGGCTCGGCGGCGCGTTCCTCGACGAGATCATCTACGACGCCGACGGGCAGATATTGAACACCTCGCTCGCCGAATATCTGCTTCCGACCGCGTCGGACTTTCCCAACCTGCGCGCCATCACCATGGAACTGCGGCCGTCCAAGACCAATCCGCTCGGCGCCAAGGGCGCGGGCGAGGGCGGCATGGTGGCGGTCGCGGCGACCGCCGCCAACGCCGTCGCGGCTGCGCTTGAGCCGCTCGGTGTCGAGATACGCGATCTGCCGCTCTCGCCAGCGCGGCTGTGGCATCTGGTTCGTGGCGGCGCCGGGTAATCCGAGAACGCCCGAGGTCGATCGACGAAATCGGCCGGCAATCGCCGGCCGGCCGACGCCAAATGGTAGGCAGACTCGCCAGAACCCGCTAACCTCTAATGCCATTGATTCGCCGTGCAACCCGGACGAGGAGATGGCACGTGACGGGTTCGATCATCACTGTGGCGACCATGAAGGGCGGCAGCGGCAAGAGCACCGTCGCCAGTTGCCTTGCGGTGTATTGGCAGCTTATCGGACGCCGTCCCTCCATTATCGATGCCGATCCACAGCGCTCGATTGCGCGTCTTGCGGCCCGTGAGAAGGCGCTTGGCGGCGTGCCGGTGATCGAGGACGCGACCGAGTGGGCGTCGGTGACGGCGCATCGGCTGGCGGCCACCGGGCCGGTTATCATCGACACCCCGGGCTTTCGCTCCGAGACTACGCTCGCCTGCCTGGCGGCGACCGATTTCGTGCTGGTGCCGGTCAAGCCGTCGCCTTTCGATGTCGACCGCATGCTCGACACGCTGAATCTCCTGATCAATGGCGCGAGCAGCCGGCGGCCGCCGTTCCGGTGCCTGCTGACCCAGACCACCCGTGACTCGATCATCGCCAAGCAGATCCGCGAGGAACTGGCGGAGGCGGGGTTCCCGGTGCTCAAGAGCGAAATGACCAACCGGGTGGTCTACGCGGAGGCCGCGCTCTGGGGCGCGACGCCGAGCCTGATCGATCGCATGGGGCCCGCCGCGCGCGAGATCGCGGCGATCGCCGAGGAGGTCGATGGGATTCTCGGGCTGAAGCAGCAGGCGGCCTGATATGGCCAGCAAAAAGCTCCCGAAGGCCATCAGCATCACGGCGGACGAGATGCGCCAGTCCGCCGTTGCGCCCGACCTGAAGCTGGTATCGCCAGTGCCGGAATCCGCTGGCCAACGACCCGCTGCCGCAGGGCCGGTGCCGGAGGCCATCGCGGCCGCGCCGCTGATCGAGGTCGCGAGGATCGAGCCAACCGTCAAGGCTGGGCCCGATGCCGCGCAGATCAAGGCCTGGGCGTTCGACATCGTCCATCGCCACGCCGCCTATTCGGTGGTCGGCGGGATCATTCCTGTGCCGCTCGTCAACGCCGCCAGCGTCACCGCCATCAATATTCGCATGGTCAAGCTGCTGAGCGAGCTTTACGCCGTGCCGTTCGAGCAGGGCCGCGTCCGCGCGCTGGTGCTCAGCCTGATGGGTGGCATCATGCCGGCCGGTGTCGGCACGGTGACGGCTTCGACGCTGCTCTATGTCATTCCGGGCAGCGTCCTGTTCGGTCTCGCAATGTCGTCGGTGTCGGCCGCGGCCTGCACGCGCGCCATCGGCCGGGTATTCGTCGAGCATTTCGCGAGCGGCGCGACCACGCTCGACGTGACGGCGATCACGCCACGCTGACCAGCGGCGCCGTGCCGGCGCCGGTCAGGACGCTGCGGGCTGCGCCATCAGTCCCGGTTCCGCCGCCGCCTCGCCGATCCGCTTCTTCTCTCCGTCGGTGTGCAGCGTCAGGTGCCGATGGTGGAATACCTTGAGCGTGGAGCGGTGGCCGATCGAGATGATCGTCGTATCAGGCAGCCGTTCGTGCAGCAGGCGGTACACCCTGGCTTCCGCCGGTTCGTCGAGCGAAGCGGAGGCTTCGTCGAGGAACAGATAGTCGGGCCGGTGCAGGATCGCGCGGGCGATCCCGAGGCGTTGCTGCTCGCCGAGCGACAGGATCCGGTTCCAGTGCGCTTCGTCCTCAAGCCGCGTCGAAAGCGCCGGCAGCCCGACGGCTATCAGCACCTCGGCGATTTGTTCGCACTTGAATTGTCCGCTCTCGGCCGGGTAGATCACCGCTTCCTCCAACGAGGCGACCGGGAAATAAGGCCGCTGCGGCAAGATCATCAGCTTGGCCCCCTTCGGCACCACGATCTTGCCGGTCGCGAACGGCCACAGGCCGGCAATGGCGCGGAAGAACGTCGATTTTCCGCCGCCCGAGGGACCGGACACCAGCGCGTGCTGGCCGGATTCGATCACGATGTTGTCGCTGGTGACGAGCGGCGCACCGGACGGCAGCCGCACCGACAGGCCCTCAATCGAAAGCCCGGTCTGAGTTTCGTGCGTCTCGATATCGACCCGCGACTGGGAGGTGTTGGTCGCGCGCGCGACCGCGATCGAGTGCTCGAAGCCGTCGAGCCGGGCGATCACCGCACGCCATTCGGCGAAATCCTTGTAGATCGTGATGAAGACCGACAGCGAGTTCTGAACGCTGTTGAAGGCGGACGACGTCTGCACCAGGCCGCCGAGCTGGATCACGCCCGAGAAGTATGCCGGGCTGACCACGATGATCGGAAACACGATCGATACCTGAGTGTAACCGGTCGTGAAGAAGGTGAGCTTCTTCTGCCGCGACATGATCTCGTGCCAGTTGGAGACGACCTTGCTGAACCGGCTGTACAGCCGGTTGGATTCGGTCTTCTCGCCGCCCAGCATGGCGATCTGCTCGGAGTTCTCGATCACCCGGATGAGATTGAAGCGGAAGTCGGCTTCAAATCGCTGCTGGTTGAAGTTGAGCGGCACCAGCGGCCAGCCGATCCAGTGGGTGAACGCGGTGCCGGCAATGGCGTAGATCAGTGCCGCCCACACCAGGTAGCCGGGGATCGCCGTGATGTTGAACCCGAACAGCTCGAACGGCGCCGCATTCGACAGCGTCCAGAGGATAACGATGAACGATAGCAGCGTCACGATCGCGCTCATCAGCCCGGCGCCGATGGTCAGCGTGCGTTCGATGAACATCCGGATGTCTTCGGCGATGCGCTGGTCTGGATTGTCGGCGGTTTCGCCGAGCAGCTGCATGCGGTAGTGGGTCGAGTCGGTGAGCCAGTTGTTCAGGTATTCCCTCGTCATCCAGCGACGCCAGCGGATCTGCAGCCACTGGTTCAGGTAGAGCTTGTAGACCTGCAGGATGGTGGCGCAGGTGGCGAGGAAGCAGAAGTAGATCAGCTGGCTGACGAAAACGTCCCAGTCGCGGCCCTGCAGCGCGTTGTAGAAGCTGTTCTGCCAGTAGGTGAGCAGCACCGTGATGCCGACCAGGCTCAGCTCCACCGCGATCACGGCCGCCAGGAGGATGCGTCCGGGCCAGCGGTCCTCGGAGTAGAAATACGGGGCGGCGAGCCGCCAGATGGTGGAGAAGGAAGAGACGATGCCGGTCACAGTGCTCTCCGACGGATTAGCTGCGGTTCATCGGCGTGCGGATGCCCGCCGACGATCATGCCCGATGCCGATGTCGTTCGATAAGGAACGCGAGTGCAGCTCTGGATTTGACGCTTTCGCGAACAACCCGCGGCGAGGTTGAGAACGTCAAGTCCGTCACACTAGTGTCGTGTCGTGGAACCGACGACGTCGCCGCCCGCGGGCCCCGAGGTATGGTCCGCGGAGTCTTGCGCTTCCTTTCGGGCCTGCTCCTGCATCCTGCGGATCAGGCTGTTGGGGCGCATGTCGGTCCAATTGCGATTGATGAATTCCAGGCAGGCGGCACGGCTGTCGGTGTTGTGGACGATGGTCCAGCCTTTCGGCACGTCGACAAAGCTGGGCCAGAGCGAATGCTGTCCCTCGTCATTGACGAGGACATGATAGGTGCCATTTTCATCTTCGAACGGATTGGTCACATCGGTCTCCTCGGGGCGTCCGACGCGGGGTCGCGCGGGTTGTCGGCCTAATCCCGGTCGCTCCCGTCGTTGCAGATCGGCGCGCCGCCATGATCGTTAATGCCGATCCATGTTCTTCATGATGGCTCGACGATGTATGCAGCAGCTTTCAACCAAATATTCCTATTAATAGCCAGCTTTCGCAAGTAGGACACCGGGAAATACTGGGGCGCTGCCCTTGGCACCGGTAGCAGCCGTGTGATAGAATTTTGCGTTCGCACGCCGTCGCGGCGGCGCACGCCGAGAGCGAATATTCAGCGCAGAATCGGTTGAATTGTGCTGCGCGTCGCGGGCGGCCAGACGACACGAAAGGATTTGGTAGATGGCACAGGAAGCGACTGGGTCGGTGGCCCCGGAGAACAAGGAGATCCCCGATGCGCCGGTCGTGACGTCGGCTGAAATGACGGCGGCTGAGCGTGCGGTGGCGGCGGACAAGATGATCGACCACTACACCCTGTGGTCGGGCGCCGCGGGTCTGGTGCCGATCCCGCTCGCCGACATCGTGGCCGTGGGTGGCGTGCAGGTGCAGATGCTGCGCAAGCTGTCGGAGCTCTACGGCGTGCCGTTCTCCGACAATATGGGAAAATCGGTGATTGCCGGCCTGGTCGGGTCGCTGCTTCCGGCGAGTGCCGCCACCACCACCGCGATGGGGATCACCAGCGCGCTGAAGCTGATCCCGGGCGTCGGCACGATCATCGCGGCCGTGACCATGCCGGCCTACTCGGCGGGCGCCACCTACCTGATCGGCAAGGTCTTTGCGCAGCACTTCTCGACCGGCGGCACGCTGCTCGACTTCAACCCGCCGGACTATCGCGAATTCATCAAGACGCAGAAAGAGAAGCTGGATTCCCAGCGAGCCAAGCTGACGGCGCGGTATCGCGGCGCGCCGGCCGCGGCCGAACCGGCCCCGACCCCTGCCCACAACACCTCGGGCAAGGAAACGTCACCCGCGAGTTCCTGAAGGTCTTGTCCCGGGTTTGACCCCTTGCCCATGTTGAAGCGGCGGTCCAGCCAAGGCATGGCAGCAATGGAGAGGGAGACTTGGCATCATGGGCGAGGCCGTTATCGTCGTTGCCTATATCGTGTTCTGCCTGCTGGTCGGGCTTTGCGGCAGTCAGCGCCGCATGGGCTTTTTCGGTACGTTCATCGTTTCGATCTTCGTTACGCCCGTCATTATGCTGTTGATTTTGGTGTTTACCGCACCGCGCGAGGAGCAACGGCGCCGCCCGCAGGGCAACTGATCGCCTCCGTTACAAAAGCCCCCGCCCCGGGCTGCCGCAATTCGCGTCTCCGGCGCAATCGGAACCCGTTCCTCTAATGTCGTTCTTTCAACTTGTCCGCCGCGAAATGCAGAGTTCTCTGCAGCGGCTGGTCGTCATGTCGTGCCTCGGCGGCGTCAGCAACGCCGCAATCCTGGCCGCGATCAACGCCGGCGCGCAGGACGCCGGTCAAGGGTCGGTCAGCGTCTGGGCGGCGTTTCTGTTCGTCGTGGCGCTCTACCTCTTCATCAAGACCCAGCACTACATCTTCATCACGACGACGGTCGAGATCGAGGCCATCATCCATCATCTGCGCACACGCCTGATGGGTCTGGTGCGCCACTCCGAGCTCATCCCGCTCGATACGATCGGCCGCTCCGAGATCGTCACCGCTATCAACAAAGACACCGCCGCGCTCACGCAGGCGACCAACATGATCGCGTTCGCCGGCCAGGGCATCGTGCTGGTCATCTTCGTCGGGATATATGTCGCCTATTTGTCGATGCTGGCCTTCTTGCTGAGCGTCGCCATTCTGGGCATCGCCGCGGTGATCTTTCACTCCAAGAGCCATGAACTCGCCGCCGGCCAGCGCGACGCCGCGGCCTGGGACAACCGGCTGTTCGACCGGCTGATGGATCTGCTGGACGGTTTTAAGGAAGTTCGGCTGAACAAGGCGCGCAGCGACGACCTCTACGAGGACGTCGTTGAGGTGTCGCGCAACGCCGCCAACATCAAGATCCGCACCCAGAGCGAGACGTTGAAGCGGCTGGTGTTCTCGCAAACCACGATGTATCTGCTGCTGGCCTCGATCGTTTTCGTGGTGCCGGCGCTCAGCAGCACGTCCGATGGCTCGATCGCCAAGACCACGACGGCGCTGATGTTCGTGGTCGGCGTCTGTATCGGCTTGGTGCAGACCATCCCGATCCTGACTGCGGCCAACGCTGCGGCCGGCAACATCGAGCGCCTGGAGGCGAAGCTGGCGGCCATTTCCGGGCAGACCCTCGAAGGTGAGGGCCTGCCGCGCCCGCGCTTCGACAAGATTGAGATGCGCGACATCCTGTTCCGCTACGTCGACAAGCTGTCGGAGGCGGTGTTCCAGGTCGGACCGGTCGATTTTACCCTGCGCAAAGGCGATCTGGTGTTCATCACCGGCGGCAATGGTTCGGGAAAATCGACCTTCCTCAAGGTCCTGGCCGGCCTCTACACGCCGGATGCCGGTTCCATCACGCTGGACGGCGAAAGCGTTAACGATCGGACCCGCGACGATTACCGCTCCCTGATTTCGGCGATTTTCGTTGACTATCATCTGTTCCGGCGGCTGTATGGGATTGCCGATCCGGACCTGCAAGAGGTCGATCGGCTGCTGACGGAATTCCGGCTACGAGACAAGACGCGTCTCGTTGACGGCGAGTTCAGCACGCTCGATCTGTCGAGCGGTCAGCGCAAGCGGCTTGCGCTCATCGTGAGCATGCTGGAGAAGCGTCCGCTTCTGCTGCTTGACGAATGGACCGCGGACCAGGATCCGGACTTCCGTCGCAAGTTCTACGATCAGTTGTTGCCGGCATTTCTGCGCGCCGGCGCGACCATAGTGGTGATCACGCATGACGATCGCTATCTCGATGAGTTGAAGATGCCGGCGCGCAGGTTGCGCATGGACGAGGGCCGGTTTGTCGGGAGGCAATCGGTGGAGACTGACTGATGAAGGCGTATCCGACACTGGAGGGAACACCTCTCCCGCCGCCGCGCAAGCACAGCAGATGGCGCAATTTCGTCGAGCGGCGGCTGCCCGGCATCGTGATCTTCCTGATGGTGATCACGCTGATTGCCGTCGTGCTTTATCCGTACATGGTGGTGTCGGTGCCGAGCGCGCAGGTCGGCGTTTTGTGGAAGCGCTTCGGCGGCGGCACCCAGCTCGACCGCACCCAGTTGCGCAGCGAGGGCCTGCACATCCTGCTGCCCTGGGACAAGCTGTTTCTGTATGACCTGCGGCTGCAGTCGTTCACCGAGACCTATCATGCGATCACCCGCGACGGCGTGAACATCGGCGCGACGATCAATGTCCGCTTCCGGCTGCAACGCGATGCCATTCCCAGGCTGCACCTGGTAGCCGGTTCCAACTACCTCGACCTGCTGGTGCGCCCCGAAATAGGCGCCCGCTTGCGCGAGGTCATCGCCGAGTTCACCGCCGAGGAGGTCTATTCGACCAAGCGCCAGGAGATAGTGGCGCTCGGTCGCGAGCGCGCCAAGAAGATGATGGGCGAGATGGCGGAACGCGAACCCGGCACGGAACAGCAGATCAGGCTCAACGAGACCCTCAACATCTACGACGTGCTGATCCTTGGCATCGAACTGCCGGCCGTCGTGGTTGCTGCCATCAACCGCAAGATCGAGCAGTACTACATCGCCGAGGAATACAAATTCCGCGTCGAGCGCGAGCGCCGGGAATCGGAGCGCAAGCAGATCGAAGCGGTCGGCATCCGCAATTTCCAGCAGACCGTCGCCCAGGGTATCTCGGATTCGTACCTGCGTTGGCGCGGCATCGAGGCGACGCTGCAACTGGCGCAATCCAACAACTCCAAGGTCGTTATCGTCGGCGGCGGCAAGGATGGCCTGCCGATCATTCTCGGCAACGTCGACGGGGCGGCGGCCGTGCCGCCCCAGCCGGGCGGAACGCGTCCCGAAGGCGATCCGGCCTCGAAGACCACCGCCGCGAGTCCGGCAAGGCCGCTGGAGAAGACCAAGGCCTCCGGCTTGACCGAACCGGCGGAACAGCCGCCGACCGCCCCTAACAACGAGGCCGCCGCAGCGTCGCCCGTCGCAAACGCGCCGCCGTCGTCCGCGCCGCGATCATCATGGCCGTTCAGCCTGAAAGACGTTGAGAAGGTTCTATCCCGTCTGGTGCATCCACAGGAGTCCGCCACCACGCCCGATATTCCGTCTGCAACTCAGCAAACGGCGACGCCTGGCGAGGGCAAGTCGGCCACCGCGGCAACCTCGCCGACGACCGCCACCCCGCACAAGTGGCAGAACGTGATCCCCGCCGTTCCCCCCGCGCGCTGACGCGGAACCGCCGGGCGGGCGGCTGGACCCGGAGCACGGGGATGCTATAGGAAGCGTCCGCTACCCCCGCCGCCCGGACACCTGATGGCTGCACTCAAAGCCCTCACGCTGGTTGAGTTCCTCGATTCCCTGCTCAGCATGTTCAGCGCGTTCGTGCTGGGCACGATGATTGGCGTCGAGCGGCAATACCGGCAGCGGTCCGGCGGTCTGCGCACCAACGTGCTGGTGGCGGTGGGCGCCGCTACCTTCGTCGACCTCGGCATGCGCCTCAACGGTGTCGCCGGCGGCGTGCACGTGGTTGCCTATGTGGTCTCCGGCATCGGCTTCCTCGGCGCCGGCGTGATCATGAAGGAAGGCAAGAACGTCTGGGGCCTCAACACCGCGGCGACCTTGTGGTGCTCGGCCGCGGTCGGCGCCTGCGCCGGCGCGGACCAGCTCGTCGAGGCGATCGTCCTGACGATGTTCGTGCTGGCTGGGAACACGCTGTTGCGCCCGCTGGTGAATGCGCTCAATCGTGCGCCGATCGACGAGCGGGCGATGGAGGCGACCTACGAGATGCGGGTCACGACCGATGCCGACCACCGCGACACCGTGCGCGACCTGATGGAGACGCAGCTCGAGGCGGTTCAGCTTCCGGTGCGCGGCATCGCGGTTCTCAGCCGTCCGCCGAACTCGGTCGAACTGGTGGCAACGCTGATGGTGCACGCCGCCGACCCCGGCGAACTCGACCGGGCCGCCTTGCGACTGCGCGAGACGCCGTTCGTTTCACATGCGAGCTGGATGGTGGCCGGCCCCGACTGACCGTGCCGCGCCCGCCGCTCTCGCCTTCGCCGGGCAGCGCGATGCGGTCCGGCTACGTCCGCTGTTCGATCGGCGCCAGCAGGCGCCGGCCGACGGCGGCGAGCAGCAGATCGTGCGCGCGTTCGGCGATTTCCTCGATCGAGGGCGTTTTGGCGAACATGGCCTTGGCCTCGGCCAGAAAATCCTCACGGGTCGGCATCTGCGGCAACCGCGGCGTCTGCGAGAGGTGCGCCGACAGCATCTCGGTCGCGCGGTCGTGGGCGCGCGCCAGCCGCTCCCGCAGCGCGGACAGTTCGGCGGTATGCAGTGCGGCCGTGATCGCCAGCGCGATGCGTTCCGAGTTGAAGTTCGCCGCCAGTTGTTCAGCCGCGCGATTGACGACCCGCGCCCCGAGCCGCTGCTCGTTGCGCAGCACCTGCTCGGGCGGCGCCTTCAGGTCCCAGACGATGCCGAGCCAGGACAGGCCCTTCAGGATGTAAAAGGTCATGTCGACCTCCCACCAACGGAATCCCTGCCGCACGCTGCTCTGGTAGGCGTGGTGATTGTTGTGCCAGCCTTCGCCCATGGTGAAGAATGCCAGCAGCCAGTTGTTGCGCGAGTCGTCGCCGGTCACATAGCGCTTGCGGCCGCGCACGTGCGCCAGCGAATTGATGCAGAAGGTGGCGTGATAAAGCGCGACGGTGCTCCAGAAGAAGCCGACCACCAGCCCGGGCCATCCGGCCAGCAGAAAGCAGGCGATGGCGAGCACGATCGGCGGCAGCAGTTCGAGCCGGTGCAGCCACATCAGTTCCGGATAGCGGGCGAAATCGGCGATCTTTACCAAATCGGTGGTGTCATGCTGCCGGGAAAAGATCCATCCGACGTGACTGTAGAGAAAACCGCGGCGGCGGGGCGAATGCACGTCGTGTTCGGTGTCGGAATGCAGATGATGATGCCGGTGCTTGGCCGCCCACCACAGCACGCTCTTCTGTGCGGTGCTGGTGGCCAATACCGCGAGGATGAACTGGAACGCCCGGCTGGTGGAATAGGACCGGTGCGAGAAATAGCGGTGATAGCCGGCGCCGATGGCAAAGATCCGCAGCCAATACAGCGTCACCCCGATCGCGACCGCCTGCCAGGTGATACCGGTCCAGATCGCCGCGAAGCAGGCCAGATGGACCAGCACGAACGGAATGGCGGACGGGTAGATGATGTCGTCGTGCGCGGCATCGGGGTCGTGAGCCATACGGTGCTGCCCTCAGCGTTTCGGTGATTTGTCCTTGGTGGCCGGCCGTTTGACCGCACTCTTGCTGGCCGGCTGTTTGGCCGCGCTCTTGGTGGCCGGCCGCTTGGCGGCGCTCTTGTCGGCTGCAGCGTCGGCCGCCTCCTCACCCGCTTTCGTGTCGGCTTCCTGGGCGAGGCGCATGGCGCGCAGGCGGGCGGTCCTAGCCAGGACCGCGGCCTTCCCGGCCTCGTATTCCTGCATGGCGATCACCGCATCGCGGTCGCGGTCCTGCTTGGAGGCGATCCGCGTTGCGCGCTGTTGTTCGGTAATCTTGTTCGTCATGATGGTGTACCGGTCATGGTCCGCTCGAGATGTTCGTGAGACTTCACGAACGGACGGCTCGTTAAGAAAAACCCCGCGGCCGGCATTCCCGGGCGCGGGGTCCTCATCGTCCATCACCTTTGCCAGTACATCCGTGGTCAAAGCGCGATGGGCGGCGCGCGCCCGGTTAGGCGGCGCGCAGATTCTCGGCGGCGGACTTGCCGGTCCTGCGATCGGCAACAACGTCATAGGAGACCTTCTGGCCCTCATTCAGGCTCTGCAGGCCGGCGCGTTCGACCGCGCTGATATGCACGAAGACGTCCTTGCTGCCATCGTCCGGCTGAATGAAGCCGAAGCCCTTTTGTCCGTTAAACCACTTCACGGTTCCCTTGTTCATGGGAGACCTTTCTTCAGATACGAGTTTCGTAAGCCGCGCGCAAACGCAGCCGGTGTGTTTCGAGATTTTGGAAGAAAGTCGTCA
Organism: Xanthobacteraceae bacterium; assembly: GCA_050179645.1. Taxonomy (GTDB): domain Bacteria; phylum Pseudomonadota; class Alphaproteobacteria; order Rhizobiales; family Xanthobacteraceae; genus VAZQ01. The sequence goes on from JBFXEX010000028.1 coordinate 18,340, forward strand.
GTCAGGCGCGCTGTCGCGGCAAGGCCAATTCGTTCGGCCGAAAAACTCGATAAAGCTACATAGTGTAGCCCATCGCATTTCGCAAGGTGAAACGGCGATTCCGGAGAAAAGACTGGCTATTTGCGGCTGAAGCGCCCATGTTCCTTGCATCATCGGCTTTTGCTTCGGGCGCCGGTGGCTGAGAGACCAGTCGCGCTCCCGCCTCAATTTAGGGAGCGCGCCATGCTTCAGGCTAGGCAATTTGCTGCTGCCGAAACGGCCGATCACCTCCCGAGGCGTCCGCCCGATCTTCGATCTGTGCCCTGTGGCGCAATAGCGGAGGGCGGCGGTCGTTGTCCTGCCTGCGGGCGTGCCGGGGCGATCGCGCCAGCGCGGTCAGAATATCACGGCAGCGGGCGTATTCATCATCGTTGGCTCTGTAGCTCATGCGGACACGGCTGGGTCACGGTGCTGCAAGTGGCGAATTAAGGACATCGCATGAATCACCGTTTCCGTCTCGGCCAGATGGTGCGGCTCAGCCGCGGATCGCCTTACCAGAGCCTGGCCGAGGGCACGTATCAGATCGTTCGGCAGCTTCCTTACGGCGAAGGCGACTTTCAGTATCGCATCAAGAGCGCGCGCGAGCAGCATGAGCGCGTCGTGAAGGAAAACGAGCTCGACCGCGCTTGAGGCGCTGGGTTGGGCGGACGAGTTTTGATGAGACGACGGTCTCATGACGGCCGGGCTTGCGACGCAGGCTCAGACAACAAAGACGCAGGCTCAGACAACAAAGGAGTGAAGCATTGCAGGTGCTCGTTCGCGACAACAATGTCGATCAGGCGCTCCGCGTCCTGAAAAAGAAAATGCAGCGCGAAGGCGTGTTCCGGGAAATGAAGGTGCGCAGGTTCTACGAGAAGCCCTCGGAGAAGACGACGCGTGAAAAGGCCGAAGCGATACGCCGCGCCCGCAAGCTCGCTCGCAAGCAAGCCATCCGCGAAGGCCTGATCGCTGCGCCGAAAAAGAAGCCGCTCGACGCCGCGAGACGCGATGGGCGAGCCCCGGGCGGCCGTCCGACAACCCGGCCACCGGAGTGAGCCGGGACATGCGAATCTACATCTTCAAGTCCGATGCAAAGACCGGACTGCGGGCCTTCGCCGCCGACGTCGCCGGCACTAAGCTGCCGGATCAGCTTGGTCCCTGGAGTGCGGTCGGCGTCATCGGGCCGCAAAAGGATCCACCGCACAATCTGCCGCGCGCGCAGATCGAGCAGGCCCTTGGCGACCGGGGCTTTCAGCTTTGGCGGATCAAGCCGGCCGCGCCGGTCGAGTGATCTCGGCTTCCGGCGCCGAGTCTCCGGTCTCCGCGTGAAACCGCGGGGAGCAATGCGCCCCTGCACGCTTGGCGTCGCTCGCCTGCCGCGCAAGAATGCTCCAAAATGCGCCGCCGTGCCTGTGCGCGGCCAACAGTCCGCAAGAGGAGCCGATTCCGATGAGCGTCGCCACCGAGGTCACCGCGCTGAACGTCGCCCTCGACGACTATCCGCACACCCTGCCGCTCAAGCGCGGTGAGATTTCGTCGCCCGATCTTGCGCTCGCGTTTACCGACATCCGGCCGGCCAACCGGTTCTTCAAGCCGATGGTGCGCGAACTCAAGTTCGACGTCAGCGAAATGGCGATTGCAACCTTCGTGCAGGCCAAGAACTACGGCAAGCCGCTGGTGCTGCTGCCCGCCACCATGATGGGCCGCTTCCAGCAGGGCACGCTGCTCTGCCGTGTGGCCAAGCCGGTCACGCCGGCCGAACTTGCCGGCAAGCGGGTCGGCGTACGCTCCTACAGCCAGACCACGGCGGTCTGGGTGCGCGGCATCCTGCAGAACGACTACGGTGTCGATGTTGACCGCATCCACTGGGTGACGCAGGAGGACGGGCACCTTGCGGAATATCGCGAGCCCGCCGGCGTCGAGCGGGTCGGGCCTGACAAGAACCTGTTGACGATGCTGCGCGACGGCGAACTCGATGCCGCGATCTACGGCGCCGACCTGCCAAAGGACCCGGCGCTGACCAGCGTCATCGCCGATCCGGAAACGGCGGCGCAGGCCTGGTTCGCCAAGCACAAGGTCGTGCCGGTCAACCACATGGTCGTGGTGACCGAGACCCTGGCGAAGTCGAACCCGCACGCCGTTCGCGAAATCTATCGCCTGCTGGTGCAGGGCAAGAAAGCCGCCGGCGGCCCCGCGCCGGGCGGCATCGATTTCCTGCCGTTCGGTTTTGAAGCCTGCCGGCCGGCGCTGCAGACCGTTATCGACTACGCGTTGCAGCAAAACCTCATCGGACGGAAAATTGCTGTCGAGGAATTGTACGACGATACCACCCGGACGCTCGCGCCGTAGCGGCGAAAGTGTCTCGGCCGGGTTGCGCATTCGGCCGGCTTTTCCCTTTGGGCCCAACGGGATAATGCGGTCTTGCGGCATCACGCCGGTGCGGCGATTTGTTTACCGAATCGGCGCACCATAAGGCGACTGAGTGTGCATCTGCGTATCAACAAGCCAATCGACTTCTGACCTACGCCACGCATATTCTGATATCGGGAATCGGCCGCCGCATGGCGGCCCGCGGTCTTGTGCGCTGATGTCAACGCGGTGCAGGAGCGCGGAGCATCAACAGGTGGAGTGAGTGTCGTGACGAAACTCGTCGAGGGGATCCCTTCGAGCTTTGCCCGCTTGCCGCAATGTCGCATGTCGATGCTGCGCGTCCTCCTGGCGACGGGTGCCACAGTGGCGTTCCTTGCGAGCCTTGCGACGCCGGCCGAGGCGCAGCGCCGCTACCGCTACGTCAGCCCTTATTACGGTTTTACCGACATGTTCGGCACGCGCGCTCCGCGACGGGCGACGCGATCGACCGTGCCAAGCCGCAAGACAGAGCCGCAGAAGGACGTCGGCTTCGGCGAATTGCCGAAGGGGCCGCTGCAGATCGTCGTGTCGATCGGCAGCCAGCGGGTCACGCTGTTCGCCAATGGCGAACGGGTTGCGGAGGGGCCGGTGTCGACCGGCGTGCCGGGCCATCCGACGCCGCTCGGCGTGTTCAGCGTGATCGAGAAGGACCGCCACCATCACTCCAATATCTATAGCGGCGCGCCGATGCCGTTCATGCAGCGGATCACCTGGTCCGGCATCGCCTTGCACGAGGGCGCGCTGCCGGGCCATCCGGCTTCGCACGGCTGTATCCGGTTGTCGTATGAATTCGCGCGCAAGCTCTGGCCGACGACCAAACTCGGCGCGCGGGTGATCGTGGCGCGGACCGAACTGGCGCCAGCCGACTTCGCGCATGCCAAGCTGTTCGCGCCGCGCCCCAAGCCGGCCGTCGACCCGGTTGTGCAACTCGACCGTCCGGTCCGGTTGGCGCAGAACGAAGGCACGACCGCGACGGACGCACGGCCGGGTGAGCCCGATGCTGCGCCTGCGGTTGCGGCCGACGAGAAGCGCCAGATTGAAGCCGTGAAGCCCGCGGCAGCGGTAGAGACTGCCGCTGAGCCTGCAGCCGAGAACGTCGCGGACACCGCGGCGAAGCCGGCGGAAGCAGCGCAATCGGCCGAGACTTCGGTCGCCGACAAGCCGGTCGAAGCGACGGGCGCCATCGATGCGCCCCAGCCTGTTGCCGCCCCTGGCGTCGAACTGCGCCGCGCCGTCGAGGCGCCGCAGCCGGCCGAGGCGCAACAGCCTGTCGTGGCAGCCCCCGCCAGCACCGAGCCGGAGAAGCCCACGCCGAATCTCAACGATCCGCCCAAGCCCGTCACGCCGCGGATCAAGAACGCCGATCAGCCGAAGAAACCGACCGGTCAGGTCGCGGTGTTCGTGAGCCGCAAGGAAAAGAAAATCTTCATCCGGCAGGGCTTCAAACCGATCTTCGAGATGCCGATCACCATCGACCAGCCGGAGCATCCGCTCGGCACCCACGTCTTCACCGCCATGGGCGCGACCGACGAGGGCAACGGAATGCGTTGGAATCTGATCACCGTCCCGAACGATGTGTCGCGGGCGGCCGAGCCGACGCGGAACAGCCGCCGCCGCGGTCAGGCGCCGGCCGTTGCGCCCACCCCGGTCAGCCATCGCGCACCGTCGACCGCGGCCGAGGCGCTCGACCGCATCCAGTTTCCCCAGGAGGCCGTGGACCTCATCGCCGAACGCCTGATTCCGGGTTCTTCGCTGGTGGTGTCCGACGAAGGCCTCGGGCGGGAAACCGGCCGCGGCACCGATTTCATCGTCCTCACCCGTTGATCCTCGTCCACTAACCTGCGCTGCTTTGACAGTGGTCGCGCGAAAATCGATCGGCTAGGCTCGCCGGGCCTGCCGATCGATAGAACGTATTAACTTTGCGTGCAGGGTGAGGAGACGACAGTATGACCAGCTCAAGGATGGCGCCGAGCGCGCGCCGGTGTTTCATTCTCGCGAGCATCGCGGCGGCGTGTTCTGCGCTGGCCTCGCCGGCGTTCGCCCAGGCATGGCCGACCAAGACCGCGCGCGTCATTGTGCCGTTCTCGGCCGGCAGCGCCACCGACCTGCTGCCGCGCACGGTGTTCGAGAATGTGTCGTCGCGCGCGAGCCATCCGATCATCGTCGAAAATCGGCCGGGCGGCGGCGGGGCGATCGGCGTCACCGCCGTTACCAAGTCCGAACCGGACGGCCACACCCTGCTGGTTCATTCGAATTCGCTGATCACGACGCCAGCCATTCAGGCGATGCCTTACGATCCGGTGGCGGATCTGTCGGGCGTCACGCCGCTCGGCTTGGTTCCGCTGGTGCTGGTGATCAACCCCAACCGCGGCATCAAGACTCTGAAGGAACTGGTGGACGCCGCCAAGGCCAAGCCGGGCACTTTCAACTATGGCGCCGCTGGCATTGGGAGCCCGCCGCACCTCACGATGGAGCGCTTCCGCATGGCCGCCGGCTTTCAGGGCCAGCTCGTACCGTTCCGCGGCGCGCCGGAAGCGATTACCGAAATTCTCGGCGGGCGGCTCGACATGTACTTCTGCCCGATTACGCCGGCGATGCCGTTCATCGAAAGCGGCAAACTGCTGCCGCTCGCGGTGTCGAGCGCCAAGCGCGCGACCCGGTTGCCGAACGTCCCGACGACGGTGGAAGCGGGCTATCCCGACTCCGACTTCGAATTCTATATCGGGCTCACCGTTCCGAAGAAGACGCCGCGCGATCTGGTTGCGGCAATCCACCGCGCGACCGTCAAGGGTCTCGAGGATCCATCGGTGAAGGACAAGTTCGCCAAGCTTGGTGTCGAGCCGCTGACCATGACACCCGAGGCTTATGATGCCCGCATCGCCAAGGAAGTTCCGATTGCGGTGAAGCTCGCCAACGCGGCCGGCATCGGCCTGAAGAAGTAACGTTGCAGCGTCCGGGTGACCGGCGGCATCCGCCGGTCACCCGCGTAGCGAGGACAGATCGATCCTGCCGTCATAAAGGGTGCGCAGCAGCGCCAGGGCCTGCGCGGTGCGTGTCGCGTCGAAGCCGCCATGGCGCGCGCACAGCGCGAATTTCTCCTCGATGTCCTGGCGCGTCAGCGGCTCCTGCCCGCCGCCGCGCATGTGCGGCTGGCGCTCCTCGACCACGCTGCCGTCGTTGAGCACCGCGCGAATGTGGCCGGTGAAATTCCGCGGATAGGGATTCTGCGGGTCGATCCGGTAGCGCACCTTGGCGGCGAGCGCGAGGACGCGGGAATCGCTCACGGCCTCGTCGGTGAATGCGTCAAGCCCGACATGGCCGCGCACGAAGCCGGTCGCGATGCAGTAAGGCGTCGAAAACTTGCCGGCATAGCCGTTCTGCGGCCGCTGCTTGGCGGCAAGCGGCTCCCACAGCCGGTGCACGGTGCCTTCGCCGACATCGCAGATCATCTCGCGGATGTCCTCGGCCTTGATGCGCGCCTTAAGCCGCCGCGCGCAGTCGATGTAGGGATGCGTCATCGTCCCGCACGGATAGGGCTTGAAGGCGAGCGTCTCGGTCAGCCAGCGGTCGCCGAGGTCGCCTGCGATCGCCTCGTAGTCGCCGTCCGTGGTGTTGGCGAAGCCGTGGAACAGGCCGTGCGTGCCCTCGAACACGGTGCGCGGTCCGCGGAAGCCCGCACGGGCTAAAAGCGCCGCGCGCATTCCGGACTGCGCCGCCCAGCCGGCATGCATGCGCTTGGTCCACGTGCCCTCGGCCAGATACTCGATGATGCCGCTCGCCATCGAGCCCGCCACGCCGAGCGCATCGACGGTCTGCTTCGGTGCGAGCCCGAGCGCGGCGGCGACACCCGCGGCCGCGCCCATGGCGCCGAACACTGCGGTTGGGTGAAAGCCAGCCTTGTGCGTGCGCATCGGCACCACCAGGCTCAGCCGGCACATCACTTCGGCGCCGACGGCGATGCCGAGCAGTGCGGCGGCGCCGTCGGGCCGGTGGTGCTCGCAGGCGGCGAGCACCGCCGGCACGATCACGGCGCCGGCATGCACCGGGCCGCCCTCGAAGGTGTCGTCGAAGTCTTCGCCGTGTGCCGCGGTGCCGTTGACGAAGGCGGCGCCGGCCGCGCTCATGGTGCGGGCGTGCCCGATCGCCGTACAGGGACCGTCGTCGTCCCAGCCGGCACGCGCGGCTTTAACGTAGTCCTCGTGACGTGCCGCCAGGCACAGCCCGACCACGTCCACAGCCAGGTCCTCGCACTTGTGCCGCAACGCCGCCGGCAGCCGCGCCGGATCGATCGCGGCGATCTTCTGCGCCAGGATTTCAGCGATAGCAGTTTTGGGCAGTGGCGCATTCATAACTTGCTCGCAACCGTCACGGCTCTCTCCGCTCCCTCCCCCTTATGGGGGAGGGGTGGGGAGGGGTCATTCCTGGAAGACCAGCACCAAAAGGACCCCCACCCCTAACCCCTCCCCACAAGGGGGAAGGGAACCCAACCAGCCGTGTGGCCATCACGCGTTGCGCAGGCGGGTTTCGCCGAAGCCCGGAATGCGGTTGACGGCGATCACCACCGCAAACGTAATCGCCAGCATGAGGAGGCCGAGAACCGAAATGGCGCCAAGGTCGCCCGACTCGTTGAGGTCGAAGATCAGCACCGAGATCACCTTGGTCTCCGACGTGAACAGCATGATGGCGGCGGACAGTTCGCGGATCACGCCGACGAAGATGAAGCACCAGGTGGCGATCACGCTCGTTCGCAGCAGCGGCGCGGTGATGTCGCGCAGCGTGCGCAGGCGTGTCGAGCCAAGGATACGACTTGCATCCTCGAGGTCGGTGTGGACGGACCGGAAGGCCGACTGCATCTGCTGATAGGCGGCCGGCAACGCGATGGTGATAAACGCGATCAACAGGATCCACAGCGTGCCGTAGAGCACCAACGGCGGCCGCGCATAGCTCAGGAACAGGCCGACGCCGAGCACGATGCCGGGGATCGCCACCGGCGCGGTGGCGAGGAAACCGAGCGTGCGATAGCCCCTGATGGCGCGCCGCGTCGTCAGGTAGGCGATCACCAGCGCCATGATGGTGCCGAGCGTTGCCGCGGAGGCGCCCAGCACGAAGGTGTTCTGGACCGCGAGCTTGGTGGCCGACAGCTCGAAGAACACGAAGTGGATGTTGTGCAGGGTAAAATTGTCGAACCAGATGGGCGTGGTCGCGATCTTGGAGAACGTGGCGTTGAACAGTGCGCCGTAAGGCAGGAACACCGGGCACATCAGCACGACGAAAACGAATGCCAGCGCCAGCCACTTCAGCGCGCCGAGCTTGACCAGCCGCGGGTTGCCCTGTTTGCCGCCGACCACCGAATAGCCGCGCCGGCCGAGGATCATGTGCTCGGCACGCAACAGCATGATGGTCAGCACCAGGAGCGGCACCGAGGCGGCCGCAGCCAGTTCGGGTTTGGGCGGATAGTTGAACAGGCTCCAGATCTTGGTCGTCATGGTGTGGAAGCCCGCCGGGATCGCCAGGATGGCGGGCGAGCCGAACAGCGTCATCGCCTGCAGGAAGGCGACCAGCGCGCCGGCAAGCAACGCGGGCAGCACCAGCGGGACGGTAACGCGCCGCGCCGTGGTCCAGGTGCCGCCGCCGAGGATCGACGAGGCGTCCTCGAGATCGCCCGGGATGCGGTCGAGCGCGTTCGCCATGAGCACAAAGACATAGGGAAACGTGTAGCAGGAGATGACGAAGATCAGTCCCGGCAGCGAATAGATGTTGAACAGGTACTCGTCCTGCGGCATCCCGGTCAGCGCCCGCCAGGCCTTGTTGATCAGGCCGCTGTTCGGCGCAGCGAGCAGCTCCCAGGCGATGGCGCCGAGAAACGGCGGTGTAACGAACGAGGCGGTGACCAGCGCGCGCACCGTGCGACGCAGCGGGATGTCGGTGCGCGCCACGAGCCAGCTCATCGGCGCGGCGGCAATGCAGCAGATGATGCTCGAACTGGTCGCCAGGATGACCGTGGTCATCAGCGGCTCGAAGAACGTATCGTCGCTGACCAGCCGCTTGAAATTATCGAACGTGAACGCGCCGTCACGGTCGACCAGGCTGTAGTAGATCAGCCAGGACATCGGCAGCACGATCAGCACGCACAGGACGGCGACGAACAGGATCAGGATCGGCCAAGTCAAGTCGATCTTGTGCGCCGGCCGGGCCGGTTGCGCGGGCAGGGCGATGGTCATGGGTTCGTGCCGCAGAGTAGGGCGCCGAGCTTTCGGAGATCTCTCTCTCCGCTCGTCCCCGCGAAAGCGGGGACCCAGAGCCGCAATGCCGAATGCGTGGCCCCTGGGTTCCCGCTTGCGCGGGAACGAACGGGGATAGGGTCATTTCCCAATGGCATGACCCGGTCGATCATTTCGGTCACGCGCCACTCACACCTTGAAGATCTTGGCGTAACGCGTCTTCACGTCCTCGCTGGCCGCCTCGGTCGCGACCGGGTCTTCCTTCATCAGCTTGATGTCCTTGAGCGGCCGTACACCGGGCTTTTCGACGGCCTGGCTGTGCGGCGAATACTGCCGGGCAAAATCGACCAGCAGTTGCTGACCCTCGCGCGAGTGCATCCAGTTCTGGAACAGGCGGGCGGCGTTCGGGTTGGGCGCCGCCTTGAAGATCGCGCTCGGCGCGGTCGCGACCGGCGTGCCCTCCTGCGGATAGACGATTTCGACCGGCTGGCCCTGCTCCTTGTAGCGGATCACCAGGTAACCCGCGCCGTCGATCATGACGGCGCGCTCGCCCAGCGAAATCTTCTTCGGCGTGTCGGTCGCCGACTGCACCTGCATGACGCGCTGGCGGGCGAGCTTCTCGAGGTATTCCCAGCCGAGATCGCGCGCGATCTGGAAGGTCGCGTTCATGATGGTGCCGCTGTAGGCCGGATGCGCCTTGACCATCTTGCCGGCCCATTTCGGATCGAGCAGGTCGGCGAAGCTCTTCGGCGCGTCCTCCGCCTTCACCAGGTTGGTGTTGTAGCCGAACGGCGAAACCAGCACGCGGGTGGTGATGTGGAGCGCATCCGGGTTGTAGTAGCCCTTGTCGTAATACTTGGCGACCTCCTCAGGCAGATAAGGCGCGAGCCAGCCGTTGCGCGTCCAGATGATGCAGTGCGCCTGGTCCGCGGTGTTGACGACGTCGACCGCGTGAATCTTGCTGCCGTACTCCTGCGCGATGCGGGTGAAGATGCGCTCGGCACCGTTGCGCTCCACTCGCACCGCGATGCCCGGATACTTGGTCTCGAACGCCTTGCCGAGATGTTGCGCGAAGGTAAGGTCCATGGCGGTGTAGAACGTGAGCTTGCCTTCCTTCTTCGCGGCCTCGATCAGCGCCGGCGTAATCGGCGAGGCTTCGGGCGGCGCTGCCTTCAGCGGCGATGCAAAGACGCTTGCGGCCACTGTTGCGGCCGAAGTCTTGAGCACGTCGCGTCGCGAAAATCGATTGGTCATGGTCCACCTCATGCTCGGTTATCCGCTGCGGCCGTTCCCGCGAGAGCGGTCGGCCGACGTCCCGGGGCCCGCCGTTCCGGCCGACGCCTTGCGGGCGGCGACGGGCCCGCCAGTCACATTCGGCCTCAGACCTTGAAGATCTGGGTGTAGCGTGTCTTGATCGCTTCGCTCTGCTTCTCGACGGCGGACGCGTCGTCCTTCATGAGCTTGATGTCTTTGAGCGGCGTGCGTCCCGGCTTCTCCTTGACGAGGGCGTGGGCCGAGCGCATGCCGCCGGCGTCGACGATGAGTTGCTGGCACTCCACCGAGAACATGTAGCTCTGCAACAGCCGCGCCGCGTTCGGGTTCGGCGCGTTCTTGAACACCGCATTGGGTCCGATGATGAGCGGAGTGCCCTCGGTCGGGTAGACGAGCTCAACCGGCCGGCCGGTCTCCTTGAGCTGGAACATGCCGTATTCGATGCCGTCCGCCATGATCGCGCGTTCGCCGAGCGCGAGCTTCTTGGGCGGGTCGGACGCCGATTGCACCTGCATGATCTTCTGCTTGGCGAGCTTCTCGAAATAGCTCCAGCCGATGTCGCGCGACATCTGGTAGGTCGCGGTCAGGATCGTGCCGCTGTAGGAGGGGTGCGCCTTGACGATCTTGCCGATCCATTTTGGATCGAGCAGGTCGGCGAAGCTCTTGGGCGCATCTTCCTTCTTCACCAGATTGGTATTGTAGCCGACCGGGCACAGGAAGACGCGGAAGCTCGCGAATTGTCCGTCCGGGTCTTTGTGCTCCGGCGGATAGTGCTTCGCCATGTCCTCGGTCACGAAGGGGGCAAGGATGCCGTCGCGCTTCCACACGATCAGGTGGGCGGCATCGGACGAGTTGACCACGTCGACGGCGTGGATCCGGCTGGCATATTCCTGGCCGATGCGCTGGAACACGCGCTCGGCGCCGGTTCGTTCGACGCGCACCGCCACCCCCGGATACTTGGTCTCGAACGCGCGCGCGACCTTCTCCGCCAGCGGCAGGTCGACCGAGGTGTACCAGATCGCCTTGCCTTCCTTCTTCGCCGCCTCGATCAGCGCGGGCGTCACAGCGCTTGCCGGCGGAGCCGCCGCCATGACTCGTGTGGCGAACGCGCTCGACGCCGCGAGCGCGCCGGAGGCCTTGAGAACCTCGCGTCGCGAAATGGTCGGCTTTCTCATCGTTCCTCTCCCAGGTTATTCGAATTGTTATTTTGTTTTTTTGGTCCTCAACCGCTCAAGACCCGACAGCGGTCGGGCGGCAGGTGCAGCCAGACCGAGGCGCCCTGCGCAACATTTTCCACCGGCGACGTTACCACACGAAGTTGCGTCGCGTTCGGCATCGTGACCAGGTAGTCGCGGCTGTTGCCGAGAAAGACCTGGCGCATCACCGTCGCCGGCACGACGTTCTCGGTCCCCTGCGGCTGTTCGGCACAGAGCTGAATGACATGCTGACGCACCGAGAGGGCGGCGGCCGAGCCCGGCACCAGCTTGTCGCCGACGCAGCGCAGCGGCACGTCGCAGAACGAGATGTGATCGGCGTCGAGCGCGGTGCCCTTGATCACGTTGCTCGAGCCGATGAAGCGCGCGACGAATTCCGAGCGCGGGCGGTCGTAGATTTCCTCCGGCGAGCCGGCCTGCTCGATCTTGCCGTGGTTCATCACCGCGATCACGTCGGCGGTGGTCATCGCTTCCGCCTGATCGTGCGTGACGTAGACGGTGGTGTAGCGGTATTCGTCGTGCAGCCGTCGCACCTCGAAGCGCATTTCCTCGCGCAGGTTGGCGTCGAGATTGGATAGCGGCTCGTCGAGCAGCAGGGTCTCCGGTTCGACGATCAGCGCGCGCGCCAGCGCGACGCGCTGCTGCTGTCCGCCGGAGAGTTCGCCCGGATAGCGGTCGGCCAGCTGGCCCAATTGCGTCGTGCCGAGAATCTGGGTGACCTTGCTCTTGATCGTCGCGCGATCGATCTTGCGCAGTTCGAGGCCGTAGGCGACGTTCTGCGCCACCGTCATGTGCGGCCACAGCGCATAGCTCTGGAAGATCATCGACATGTTGCGCCGCTCGGGCGGCACGGTGCGGGCCGGCGAGGAGACGAGCTGGCTGCCGACGCGGATTTCGCCGGCGGTCGGTTCGACGAACCCAGCGATCAGCCGCAGCGTGGTGGTCTTGCCGCACCCTGACGGGCCCAGCAGGCACACCAGCCGGCCGTGCTCGATGGTCAGCGACACGTCGTCGACGACCGCGAGAGCACCGTAGTTCTTCGTCAGACCGCGCAATTCGACCGACGCCACGCCGTTTCCTCCATGCCGCGCAATGCAATGTTGCGCGGCGTTTTCCTTATTGAAACACCAACCCGCCGCCCGTCATCCGCAACCGGCGCCGCCGTGGTTCGTCCTCATCCTGAGGAGCGAGGCGAAGGCCGAGCGTCTCGAAGGATGGCCACCGGCGCCGATCTCTGCAGCCATGCATTCGAGATGCGCACCATAGCAGGCGCAGCCTGCGTACACTTGGCTGCGATGCGCGCTCCTCAGCATGAGGTTCCTTACGTGCCGGTGAACGCCGGCTTGCGCTTTTCCAAAAACGCCGTCCGGCCTTCGACGAAGTCCTTGCTGGCGAAGCAGGCGTCGACCATGTCGGCGCATTTCTGCAGGTCGCGCTTGCTCTCGTCCTTCATGGCTTCGCCGACGATGAACTTGACCGCCTGTACGGTGAGAGGTGCGTTGCCCGCCATGGTGTCGGCGTAGTTCTTGACGTAGCCCTCAAGCTCCGCACCCGGCAGCACGCGATTGACGAGGCCCATCTGCAGCGCTTCCGTGGTGTCGAATTGTCGCGCGGTGAAGAAAATCTCCTTGGCGAAGGCCGGGCCGACGATGTCGATCAGTCGGCGCAGGCCCTGGTAACCGTAGCCCAGTCCAAGCTTCGCGGCCGGTACCGCGAACTTCGAGTTGTCCGAGCAGATGCGAAGGTCGCAGCACACCGCCAGTCCGAGCCCGCCGCCGATGCAATAGCCCCGGATCATCGCGATGGTCGGCTTGGGATAGTCCTGGATGCTCGTATAGGCGCGCTCCACGGTCTCGTTGTAGATGCGCTGCGCGTCCTTGGACGCGCGCTCGCTCTCGAACTTGGAGATGTCGGCGCCGGACACGAACGCCTTGCCGCCGGCGCCGGTGACGACCACCACGCGGATGTTGCTGTCCTTGGCGAAGTCGTCGAGGATGCGGGAGGTGGCGTTCCACATCTCCAGCGAGACGGCGTTGTGGCGCTCGGGATTGTTGAAGATCAGGTAGCCGACGCCGCCGTCCTTGCGGGCCAGCATCTTGTCGGTCTTGGTCACGTCGTCCATGGCTGTCTCCGGCGCGCCGCGCGGCGCGCGATCTATTGGCGTCCGATCAAATCGCGTTGGCCTTGCGCAGCGCCGCGATGTCCTTGGCGCTGAATCCGAACTCCTTGAGCACCGCATTGGTGTGCTGGCCCAGTTCCGGCGGCGGCGCCACCAGCTTGCTGGGGGTGCGCGACAGCGACATCGGCTGGCGCGCCATGCGCAGTCCGGCCTTGCCCTTCACCGGCGCGGCGATGCCGAGATACTCGACCTGCGGATCGCCGTAGACCTGGTCGATCGAATAAATCGGTCCGCACGGCACGCCGGCTTCGGCCAGCAGTTCGATCCATTCGGCGCTGGTGCGCTTCACGGTGTGTTTTTCCATGTCGGCGTTGAGCTCGTCGCGGTGCTTCGAGCGGTCGGCGCCGGTCTGGTAGTTGGGATGCTCCAGCAGGTCCTTGGCGCCGGCGGCGTTGCAGAACCGACCCCAGATCTTCGCGCCGGTCGAGGCGATGTTGATGTAGCCGTCGGCGGTCTTGAACACGCCGGTCGGGATCGAAGTCGGATGATTGTTGCCGGCCTGCTTGGGTACGTGCTGGTCGATCAGCCAGCGCGCGCCCTGGAAGTCGAGCATGAAAATCTGCGCCTCCAGCAACGACGTGGTGATGTGCTGGCCCTTCTTGGATTTCTCGCGTTCGAGCAATGCGACCATAATACCGAGTGCGCAGAACAGTCCGGCCGAGAGGTCGGCGATCGGAATTCCGACGCGCACCGGGCCCTGGCCCGGCAGTCCGGTAACCGACATCAGGCCGCCCATGCCCTGCGCGATCTGGTCGAAACCCGGCCGGTTGGCGTAGGGGCCGGTCTGGCCGAAGCCCGAAATGCTGGCATAGACCAGCTTCGGATTGATCTTGGCGAGCGTCTTGTAGTCGATGCCGAGCCGGCGCTTCACGTCGGGGCGGAAGTTCTCCACCAGCACGTCGGCCTTCTTGACCATGCGCTTGAGCGCCGCAACCGCCTCCGGCGCCTTCAGGTTCAGCGTCATGCTGCGCTTGTTGCGGTGCAGGTTGGCGAAATCGGAGCCCTCACGCGGGCCGCCGAGCGCCTCGCCGGCACTCGGGTCGGGCGGTAACTCGATCTTGATCACGTTGGCGCCCCAGTCCGCCAACTGGCGCACACAGGTCGGACCGGAGCGCACGCGTGTCAGGTCGAGGACGGTGAAACGCTCAAGCGCGCGCGAAGCCCTGGGAAATGGCATTTCCGGCAACCCGATCGGGGGTTCTTGTTGGCCCGGCAGGCACCGGGAGGTCAGACATTCCCCGATATCCCGGGCCTTGTCCACCGAGGAACGGGTTTGAGTGCGCGGGTTATCTTCCGCTATGGTGGCCGCGCCGGGGGGCGCCCAGAGGTTCCGACCAGGACGCCCGAATGCCCTTTCCAGACATGACCAAGTTTGCCCGGCTCCTGCTGGCGCTGTCGCTGGCGATTGCGGCCGGCGCGGTGAGCGCGCAGGAGCGGCCGCAGCGCGCGCAAGCCCCCCAGCAGGCCGAGCAAAGCCAGCCCGATCAGCGCCCGGCAGCACCGCGCGACAGTGTGCTGCGGCTGCTGCCGCCGGATTCGACGACCGAGCACAGCGTCGACATCCCGGCCGGCACGCTCCGCTATACCGCCACCGCCGGCACGCTCTCGCTCTACGACCAGAGCGGCGACCGGTCGGCCGCCATCTTCTATACCGCCTACGTCGCCAAGGGCGCCGAGGCAGGCAGCCGCCCGATCACGTTCGCCTTCAACGGCGGCCCGGGTGCGGCGTCGGCATTTCTGACGCTCGGCCTGGTCGGTCCGCGCATCGCCGAACTTGTCGACCACGATCCATCGGCGACACGGTTGCGGGACAATCCCCACACCTGGCTCGGCTTCACCGACCTCGTCATGGTCGACCCGGTCGGCACCGGCTGGAGCCGTGCCGCCAAGCCGGACGGTGCCGGCGTCTTCTACGGCGTGCGGCGCGACGCCGAAGCGCTTGCCAAGTTCGTGGCGCTCTACCTCGCGAAGAACGGCCGCAGTGCGTCGCCGAAATATCTCCTGGGCGAGAGCTACGGCGGCTATCGCGCCGTCAAGTTGGCGCGCGCGCTGCAGCGCCAGCAGGGGATCGCGGTCTCGGGGATCGTCATGGTTTCGCCGCTGATGGAGGCTGCGCTGATGTTCAGCGGCAACCGCTTCGCGCTCGGCGCGGCGCTGCAGTTGCCGTCGCTGGCGGCGGCCGAACTGGAGCGCAAGGGCAAGTTCACCCCGGAGGCGCAGGCCGAGGCGGAGCGCTTCGCGATGAACGAATACCTGGTGACACTTGCCGGCGCGCCGCCCAAAGGCGACCGCGCGCGCGAGTTCTACGCCAAGCTTGCCGAGGTGAGCGGGCTCCCCGAGACGGTCTTGACCCGGTCGCGTGGTTTCATCCGCGATGCCTACGTCAAGCACCTGCGTTCCGCCGAGCGCAAGATCGTCAGTCACTACGACGCGACCTATGCGGTGGCGGACCCCTATCCCGATCGCGAGACCTCGCGCGGCCCCGATCCGATGCTCGATGGGCTCACCCGCGCCTACGGCAGTGCATTCGCGAACTATGCGCGCGACGAGCTTGGCTACAAGTCCGACATGACCTACGTGCTGCTTGCCTCCGACATCAGCGGCAAGTGGGATTGGGAGGGCGGCGGCCGCGCCCAAGCCAGCATTTCGGACGACCTGCGGGAGCTTCTCTCGCTGACGCCGTCGTTCCGTCTGCTGGTGTCGCACGGCTACAGCGACATGGTCACGCCCTATGCGGTCAGCCGCTATGTGCTCGACCACCTGCCGCCGATCGGCGAGCCGGCGCGCACGCAGCTTCGGGTCTATCGCGGCGGCCACATGTTCTATATCGACGCGGAATCGCGTAAGGCGTTCAGCGCGGACGCGAAGGAGTTTTATCAATCCGCGCAGTGAGTCCCCGACCCGAGAGAAGAACGCCATGAGCAAGGAACTCGCCGGTCGCGTCGCGATCGTGACCGGGGCCGGACGCAATATCGGCCGCGCCATTGCGCTGGCGCTGGCGGACGGCGGCGCCGCCGTCGTGGTCAATGCGCGCGCCAACATGGCCGAGGCGCAATCGGTCGCGCGCGAGGTCGAGCAGGCCGGCGGGGAGGGGTTCGCCGTCACCGCCGATGTCGCCGATCCGGACGCGGTCGGCAACATGGCGGCCGCGACGCTGGCGCGCTTCGGTCGCATCGACATCCTGGTCAACAACGCGGCGGTGCGCGCCGAGCAGGCCTTCGAAACGATGACGCTGGCGCAATGGCGGGCCGTCACTTCGATCATTCTCGACGGCGCGTTCAACTGCGTGCAGGCCTGTCTGCCCGCGCTCAAGGCGAGCGGCAACGGCACGATCGTCAATATCGGCGGCCTCTCGGCCCATACCGGCGCCGCGCGCCGGCCGCATGTGGTGACCGCGAAGGCCGGGCTCATCGGTCTCACGCGTGCGCTGGCGCACGAACTTGCGGATGCGCACATCCGCGTGAACACGGTGACGCCGGGGCTGATGTCGACGCCGCGTCCGCCGGGCCAACCCGAGCCGCAGCATCATTCGCTGGTCAATCTGTTGGTCGGCCGCCGCGGCGAACCGGACGATATTGCCTCCATGGTGCGGTTCCTGTGCGGCCCCGGCGCGAGCTTCATCACCGGACAGAATTTTCAGGTGAATGGCGGCGCGTTCCTCGGGTGAACTCGGCGCTTCGCCGGCCTTCCGATGTCCGATTCATGACGATAGCGCGACGGAGCGGGCCGCTGTGGAAAACTTCGGACGCGCGAACCCTTAAGGCCACATTTATCGGGCTAAATTTTCGGCCAGTACGAGGTGAGGAATGGCCGAAGTTCAGTCGTCCGCGGACCCGTTCTCGCTGCAGAGTCGCATCGAGCGTTCCGAGCAGCGGGTCGCTCGCCAGCGTGAGATCGTCGAGGACCTGATCAAGTATAATGTTGCGGGTCCTGCGCAGCGGCTCCTGGCCCTCATGGAGCAGGCTCTCGCCGAACTGCGCGAGCAGGCGCGCGAAGAGCAGCCGGATGCGCCGGCTCCTGCTCCGGAACCGGCGCCCGAGGCAACCCCGCAGCCGGAAATGGCCACGGCCGAGTGAGCCGTGGCTCGCCGCCTCACTTCGCCAGCGAGTTGATATAGGCCGCCGCGTCCTCCATCTCGGTCCGCGTGAGGGTCACGTTCATTCGCGGATGTGGGTCGCGCAGGGCAAAGGCCAGCGTCTCCGGATTTTGCGCAAACTTGCGGGCGATGGCGTCGAACGGCGGCGCCTGACTGGTACCCGGGCGCTGGCCCGGGGCCACGGTATGGCAGGCCACGCACCGCGCTTCCGCGATACGCCGGCCGATTTCGGCGTCCGCCGCAACCGCGTCTGATGTCGCGAGCGCTGCCGGCAGTGCCAGGCAGCAAAACCACGAGTGCATGTCATCCTCCCGGTGAGGTCCGACCGCGGCGCATTCTTTCATTCGTACGGCGGATGAGCGTTGATATTTCTCAAGAAATGACTTGCAATCGCGATCTCGTACGAGCCTAACGGATACGGTTGCGATATTCTCCGCCCGACATGACCCAAGGCGGCAACCGATGAACGACGTGACCTCCCCGCTGCTGACCGATCTCTATCAGCTCAACATGATCCAGGCTTACCTGGACCATGGCCAGACCGAGACCGCGGTATTCGAGTTTTTCGTCCGCTCGCTGCCGTCGCGGCGCCAGTTTCTGATGGCCGCAGGGCTCGAACAGGCGCTCGATTTCCTGCAGGACCTGCATTTTTCCACCGACGACCTCGATTGGCTCGCGCGCAGCGGTCGCTTCGGCAAGGCGATGATCGACTATCTTGCGGGACTGCGGTTCACCGGCGATGTCCATGCCATGCCGGAAGGTACGGTGTTCTTCGCCAACGAGCCGATCCTGCGCGTGACCGCGCCGCTGCCGCAGGCGCAACTGGTCGAAACGCGGCTGATCAACCTGCTGCACTTCCAGACCCTGATCGCCTCCAAGGCGGTGCGGTCGATGCTGGCGGCGCCCGGCAAGCTGCTGGTGGATTTCGGCCTGCGCCGCGCCCACGGCGCGGAGGCCGGCATCATGGCGGCGCGCGCCAGCTATGTCGCGGGATTCGCCGGCACCGCCACGGTGCTGGCCGGCAAGCTGTTCGATCTTCCGATCTACGGCACCATGGCGCATTCGTTCGTGCAGTCCTACGACGACGAGGTTGCGGCGTTCGAAGCCTACGCGACGTCGCGGCCGGACAACCTGACGCTGCTGATCGACACCTACGACACCGAGGCGGCGGCACGGAAGGTGGTTACGCTTGCGCCGCGATTGCGAGCCAAGGGCATCACCATCGGTGCCGTGCGGCTCGACAGCGGCGACCTCGCGGTGCTGTCGCGCGCGGTGCGCCGCACTCTCGACGCCGGCGGTTTGCCGGGGGTCAAGATTTTCGCCAGCGGCGGGCTCGACGAAAACAGCGTCGCCGCGCTGATGCGGGCCGGCGCGCCGATCGACGGCTTCGGCATCGGCACCAGCCTGACGACGTCGTCCGACGCGCCCACGCTCGACTGCGTCTACAAGCTCGAGGAATATGCCGGGCTTCCGCGCCGCAAGCGTTCGGCCGGCAAGGAAACCTGGCCCGGCCGCAAGCAGGTCTGGCGCCGCTTCGGGCCGGACGGCCGGATGGCCGGCGACATGCTGACGCTGGAGGACGACCGCCAGGACGGCGAGCCGCTTCTGGTGCCCGTCATGCAGAACGGCCGTCGCCTGGTGCCGTCGCCGCCGCTTGCCGAGTGCCAGGCGCGCGCTGCGCGCGAACTTGCACGATTGCCGGAGCCGTTGCGACAACTCGGTGCGCAGGCGCCGTATACTGTCGAAGTCGCCGATGCGCTGGTGCGGCTGGCGCGCGACGTCGACCTGCGGCTGGCGCAAAACGCCGCGCCGGCCTGAGCGCGAGCTGTCGCGAAGGTTTGATCTTGCGCAAGGCCGGCCTCGACGCCAAGCGAGAATCTGCTGTCGTCAGTGGGACAGGTGCGATCATGCCTTATCGAACCAACGACGATCTGCCGCCGGCGGTGCAGCGTCATCTGCCGCCGCATGCGCAGGACATCTATCGCGAGGCCTTCAACCATGCATTCGTCGCCCATGCGGGCGACCCGCGCCAGGAGGAGGCGTCGCACCGCATCGCCTGGGCGGCGGTCAAGAAATCCTACGTGAAGCTCGGCGACAGCTGGATCGCCCGCGCCCATGCCTGACGCGTCAAAAGCACCCCCACAGGAGATGCGCCTCTTGGACGCAACTCAGAGTCTTTTGGACGCAACTCAAGTCCTTGACGTATGGCCGCTGCCGGTTTCCGCTTTGGGTGCGCTTGATTTGGGACAAATAGCCGCCACGTGTTCTCGACCTGGTCAGGGAACACTTGCCTAACGTCAGTGGTTCCTAACGTCAGTGGTTCCTGCCGCATCACACCAGCAGAGCTTCATCATGCAGACGCCAGTCCAGATCGACTTCCAGGGCATGTCGGCGACGCCGGAAATCCGCGCCGCCATCGAGAAGCACGTCGAAAGTCTCGATCAGCGTTTCGGCCGCACCACCGCTTGCCGGGTCGCCGTGAAGGCGCCGAGCGGGCATCATCGCACTGGCGGGCTCTACGAGATCACCATTCACCTGGTGCTGCCTAACGGACGGCAGGTCGATGTCGACCGCACGCCATCCGCCGACGAGCGCCACGCCGATCTCTCCTTCGCCATCAACGACGCGTTCAAGCAGGCGCGCCGGCAGCTCCAGGACCAGGTGAACCGTCTGCAGGGCAACGTGAAGCAGCACACCACCCGGACCGTCGCGGAATGAAGACGGGAGATGGGGCCCGGTCGGCACTGTTGCACAATTGCCGCGGCTGCTGAAATTCAGTCTGCGAACTCGATTTAAGGCGAGCGGTGCGGCCGAAGATGCGGTTATGTAAACGCATCCGTGTTGGTGCGTACAGGGTGGGGATCAATGATCAAAGCAACATTCGCGACGCTGGCGGTGGCGGCAGCCCTGTTGGCATTCGGTTCGTCGGAGGCTTCGGCCTGGGTCTGCCGGGCCGGCGGTGTGGGCGTCACCTCGGTGGGCCGCAGCTGGAACATCATCGACGCCAAAATCATCGCTCTGCGCAAATGCGAACGTCGCAGCCCGATCCCGGTCTGCACGATTCTCTACTGCCGCTGACGGGCGCGGCGCGCGCGGCGAGGCGCGGCTCTGGCGGTTCGGACCGTCGCCTCGCGAGAGGTGCGCGCTTCGAGCCGTATCCCGGTGTGCCGCCGATGCGGCTCCTGAGATTGGCGATTGCGCTCTTAGCCGCGGCCGGCTTCGGCCCGGTTGTGCACGCGCAGGACGCCGGTCCCGGCCGCGCCGAATACCTCGCCCATTGCGCCTCCTGCCATGGCGCCGACGGCAAGGGCAGCGAGCGCAGCAGCGCGAAGGACAGACCTGCGGATTTGACGGCGCTGGCAAAGCGGTCTAGCGGCGTATTTTCGGCCCATTCGGTCTACGAGATGATCGACGGGCGCCGGGCGATTCGATCTCACCACAGTTCCATGCCAATCTGGGGATGCCGGCACGCGTCCGAGCCGGTGCCGCGGACACGGAAAAAGAGATTCCGGGGCTACCGGCAGAAGCCGCTTGAGGAGCTCCTGAACCTCTCCTGCGATTCCGAGGAGGTCATTCGCGCCCGAATTCAAGCCGTGGTCGGATATCTCGAGAGCATCCAGCAGAAATGACGTCATCTCTATCCGGCATAGTCCTGGATCGGGCATAGTCCCCGGAGCATTGCCGATTTTTTCGGATCGGGTTGAAAGGTGATTGCGATGTCGAAACAAGCGATGCGTGAGGAGACCGAGCGCCTGGTGCGTGAGGCAATGGAGCGAAATCTCGCGGTCAAGCAGGGCAAGACCCGCATCGACGCCAAATGCGGCAAGTGCGGCGCGCCGAATCGCGTCTATGCCGCCCAGGGCGAGGTCCGGGCAGAATACAAATGCAAGGAATGCGGCCACAGCCAGAAGACGTTGTGAAACTGGCCGCTGATTGAGCAGGCTCAGGAGGAAGCGCCTTGCGGGTAAGCAGGGCTGGCGCCCCAGGTCCCATCAGGCTCCAGTAGGTCGGAGCGCAAACGGGAGGGCCTCCGGTATCACCTTGGAGCCGGTTTGAAACAGCTCGAACACCGCGCTCCCTCCTTCACCCAGCCTCGCTACCTCGCCGTCGATCACGCAGCATCGACGGCGAGTCGGTTCGCGCAGCATCTATTGCTTCGCCGCCGTCTTTGCTTCGGCCTCGTATTGGGCCTGACATTTTGCGCTGGCTTGCGATTTCTTCGCCGTCAGGCAGGCATGGACCTTGTCCATGTTTGGAAGCGAAGAGCTGCACAGTTTGAATACGTCGGACATGCAGGCCGAGCGTAGTTTGGCCGATGGTTTGAAGTCGGCAAGCGCCGCGCATGGTGCTGCCAAAGCTCCGAGGCAGATTGCACCGACGATTCCGTTGCGGATGATGTTCATGGCTGTTCCCTTGCTTGAACGGCGCACCTTGCGCCATGCGCATGTCATGCCCTGTTCGAGCGGCGGGCGCTGTGACGGCGGTCACAGGAAACGTTTGATGCGCAGGATTTTGTCCGATCTGCCAGTTTGCGCGATCAATATGATAGATACGGTGGTGGCTCCATGCCGGCGGCGGGCATCCGGGGGCTGAAGCGGCCCCAGGCGACTTTTCTCTCAGAGATTCGAAGTGCGGACAGGTTGTCCGGAGGAGTTGAACTACGTCAGCATTCGCGAATAGATTGAACCACGCCTTGCCGATGCAAGGACGGGAGGTTCCGGAATGCAGCCCAGCGCCCGAATCGGATGCCTGATCGCCGTTGCTGCGCTGATGATTTCTTCAACCGCATCGACCTTTGGGCAATCCGGAGAGCCCGCTTTTGTTGCACCGCCTCGAACCATCGCCGACATCACGGCGATCCTCGATCAACAAAGGCCCGATCCGAAAGTCATCGAGGGGATACGCCGGGCAGCGGGGGCTAGTCCTCCTCGGGGGGCTTCCGGATCCGCCCTCGCCGACTTCTATCACGACCGCGCACAGGCGCGCGGGGCCATCGGCCTCACGTCCGGTGCGATTGCCGACGCCGATATGGCAGTCCAAGCGGCGCGGGGGAAAGTCGAACTGGTCTCGCTGGGACGATTGCTACAGCTGCGTGGTCTGCTCCGTGTGCAGGCGGGCGAAACGAAGAAAGCCGTCGACATCTTTCTCGCCATGGCGCGCGAGCTCAATGTTCGGGGCAGTCAGGGCTGGCTGTTCAACGCTTACCGGGCGCTCGTGCGTCTATCCATTCATCAGAGCGACATTCGCAGCGCAGAGGCGTATGCCGGCAGGCAACAGGCCTTGCTCGCCCAGGCGCGATCATGGCCGACTTACGCAATTTATCGCAATAGCTGGGAAGCTTTTATCGAGGATTCGAAAGGCAATATCAGCGAGGCGAAGGGCCAGTATCGTGAAGCGGAGGTGTTCTATCGGCGCGCCGAGGCCCGGCAGAGAGCGGCTGCGGACTTGGCGCATAAGTACCCAAGCCGTGTTCCGCGCGATCAAATGGTCGGCTCCGCCGATACCATCGTCCTGAGAATCGCGCGGGTGAAGGCGAGACAGGGCCGACTCGCAGAAGCCGAGGCAGACGTTCGCCGGGCGCTTCTGTCGCGGCTCAAGGCTCAAGGCAAGTTCAGCACGCAGATGCCCATCTTCGTCGCAACCTTTGCCGAAATGCTGACGGAGCAGGGCCGGTATCCGGAGGCTGAGCAGCTCGCGCGCACCCAACTGGAAATCCTGCAAGTTATCGGGGTTGCCAGGGAAGCGGACAACTATGCGCAAGCCTTGCATCAACATGCCTCGATCCTGAACCTGCAGGGTCGGTGGCAAGAGGCGGAAAAGGCTTACGACGAACTTGATAATGCGACGCGCAAGTGGGAACCGGCCCGGAAAGAGGCGCTGAGGCTCGACACCGAATACATCTATGCGCTCTACAACACCAACAATCTGTCAGCGGGCATAACGGCTGCCGAACGCCTGGTGACGCGGCAGAAAACTCGCTTTGGGGAAAAGCATCCGAACACGGCGCTCGCCCATGGCCTGTTGGGCATCGGATACGCCCGCGCGGGACGCGACGCGGATGCTCTGCGCGAATTCAGATCCGCGGTTCCGGTGCTGATGGCTCGCGCCCATGAGGGCGACGACGACAATACCACGACCAGCGCTGCACGCGAGCAGCGGACCCAGATCGTCGTCGAGGCGTATATCGCGCTTCTTGCCCGCGCGGCGCCGGGCACCGTCGCCGACCCTGCGGCCGAGAGCTTCCGGCTGGTGGATGTCATTCGTGGCCAATCGGTGCAGAACGCGCTGACGGCTTCAAGCGCCCGGTCGCGCGCCAAGACTCCCGCATTGGCGGAACTCGTGCGCAAGGCACAAGACCTGGAAAAGCAGCACGGCGCGCAACTTGGTCTCCTCAACAACGTGCTCTCCCTGCCGCCCGCCGAGCGGGACGACCGGGTCGTCAAGGCACTGCAGCTCGACGTCGACAAGATGCGCGCCGCGCGCGACAGCACCAAGCGCGAGATCGCCGCCAAATTTCCCGAATATGCCAGCCTTGTCGATCCATCGCCGCCGACCGTCGAGGACATCCGTACGGTGTTGCGAGCGGATGTGGTGTTCCTCTCGATCTACTTCGGACGCGATGCCAGCTTCATCTGGGCGGTGCCGAAAGCCGGGCCGGTGACCTTTGCGCCGATCGCGATGAGCGCCGGTCAGCTCGAATCGAAAGTAAAGGCTCTGCGCGGCGCACTCGAGCCAAATGCGAGCTCGATCGGCGAGATTCCGCCGTTTGATCTGACGCTCGCGCACGAGCTCTACGCGCAAATCCTGAAACCGGTCGAGGCCGGGTGGCGTCCCGCCAAGAGCCTGATCGTGGCCACCAACGGCGCGCTCGGGTTGCTCCCTCTCGGGGTCTTGCCGACCGCGCCCACGGCATTGAAATCCGACGCGGAGCCATACTTCGCGGGTTACCGCGACGTGCCTTGGCTCTACCGAACGCATGCCGTGTCGCTCGTTCCCTCGGCGTCGGCATTGCGCATATTGCGCCAGCTGCCGCCGGGCTCCAAGAAGCGCGAACAAGTGATCGGGTTTGGCGATCCATTGTTCAACAAGGACCAGGCGGTCGAAGCTGCCCGCTCCGAGCTTCCCGTCGAGGTCGCCATGTCGGTACGCGGTCTCGCCTTGAAACGGCGTGCGGCGCCGCAGTTGTCGGATGCCGCGAGCGCACAGATCGGATTATTGCCGCGGCTGCCCGACACCACCGACGAACTCAAGTCGGTGGCGCTGGCGTTGGAGGCCGACCCGTCCAAGGTGCTGCATCTCGGCGTGGCAGCCAACGAGGAGATGGTCAAGAAGTCCAATCTCTCGCATTACCGCATCATCGTCTTCGCCACTCACGGCCTGGTGCCGGGCGAGCTTGACGGTCTGCATCAACCGGCGCTGGCGCTGAGCGCGCCGGACGTCGCCGGCGTGAAAGGCGACGGCCTGCTGACGATGGAAGAAATTCTCGCACTCAAGCTGGATGCGGATTGGGTGGTGCTCTCGGCCTGCAACACCGGTGCCGGCGCGGGCGCCGAAGCCGCGTCCGGCCTGGGGCGCGCCTTCTTCTACGCCGGCACGCGGGCATTGCTGGTCACCAACTGGTCGGTGCATTCGGCGTCCGCGCGCGAACTGGTCACGGATCTCTTCCGCCGGCAGGCGGCCGATGCCCGCATCAGCCGCGCCGAGGCGCTGCGCCAAGCCGCTGTCGCGCTGCTCGACGGCAAGGGGTTCTCGGATGCCGAGAGCAAGACCCTGTTTTCGTACGCCCATCCGCTGTTCTGGGCGCCGTACACGATCATCGGGGATGGTGGCGGCACGGCTGAATGAAGCGGCTGTGGCCCGCAGCAACTGCGCGTGATCGCGCAGTATTGCGGGTGGCATTCGCTCCGCCGGCGCCGCAATGCTGATCGATGCGATTGTGGTCCCATCTGGCGTCAGAATTGGCACGCCTATACTGCTGACTTGTTCCTCGTATTCACGCACGCTCGTGACATAACCGTCCTTGCGCGCCTTCTCGATGTGCCGGATGAATCCCGTCGGGTCGGTCACTGTCCAAGCCGTGGCGGGTTTAAGTTCGAGGCTCGGTGCGCTGCACCTGCTCAAGCGGGCAGCGGATTCGAAGCGACTCGCACGACGGCACGGTGTAGTTCGATCAGGTCGGGAATGGTCTCTGGCGGCCGGCGCCCCCAGCCGCACTCGGTCGCAACACCAAAGGTCGATAGAAACTTTCGTGCCGTGCGAATTCGACGTGTCGCGCCCTCAATTCCATCCGTTCGGTGTACTAAGCCTAAGTATAATTCCACGTCCGACTCCATTTTAAGGTGCCGAAGCGGTTCAAAATACGCATCATCGTCCCGTTCCTTAGGTACGGGCATATGGACCCAATCGATACGGCGACGAACCGTCCGCGACAACATATTTGCGAGTTGAACCATTAATGACATGTCCTTGGGCTCAATAATATGCTTGTGGCCCGGGTCGCCGTAGCAAAGATGAAAGCCCAGTTCGACAGCGTCGGTAATCGGATCGCAAAGCCGAGCGATCGAATCTACCAGCGCCTGTTTCGAGTAATCGGCCGCCACGTCGGGGAATTCGAGAATCCTGTCGATTTCAGTGGCGACGTCCCACTGGATCGCAAGCTCGTTGTGCGGAATATGCGCGAGTATCTTTTCGACGTCGCCTATCAGATGTCGCTCGTACGCCGTCCAGATGATCGGTCGCGAGGCCGGGCTTGTGCTTGAAAAAATTATGCCGATAGCTGTCGGGAGGCTGACCTGAAAGCGGACCGATGCGGGTATCTTGCCTTGCTCTCGAAGCCGTTTGAAGTCCTGATAGGATTGCAGTGCGACATCAGCGTATATATGGGGTCCGAACTCGATCTGTGACGGCGTTAGTCCTTCCTTGACCTTATACACTTTGCCGCCGAGCCACGGCGGACCAACGTGGTGGGGGTCTTCTTCAACACCCGCGGCGCGGCGTATCTGCGAGTTTGCCCAGGAGATGAAGCCGAGCCGACCGCCGGTCTCGCCATCGGGTATGCGCGTGACGAGATCGCCAAGTCGCGCAGATATCGTTTCGAAGACATCGCTCGCCGTTGTTAATGGAACGCTACCTACGAGATGTACCGGGGCTGCCGCCATTCCGATCTCCGTTTTCCTCATGCAACCAACCGTGCTTCTCTGGGAGGGGATCACTCGAAATCCAAGTTCTTCAGCAGACGTGGAAGCGTATCGATTTCTTCTTGTTTTGGTATCGGCATTATGCCCGCATGAAGGGATTGTCGAAAAGACCTCGCAGCAAGTCGCCGTTGGGATGGATGCTGGCCGTGTGGGCGCGTCATTTTTGATCACGGCAGGCAATCATCCGGCTGGGGCACAGCAGTATCCCAACAAGACGATCACGGCGATCTCGCCTTTCGGTCCCGGCACATCGCTCGAAGCGGCGGCGCGCCCGGTGTTTGAATGGATGTCGCGCGACCTGGGTCAGGCGATTGTGGTCGAGCATCGGCCCGTATGAATGGCGCGGTCTGGATGCCGGTCGCGCCCCCGGATGGGAAATTGAAGCGTTCAAATATTACGGAGCCTTTGGGTCTCCGCTTCATTCAACTCGAGCGTCTCGGGGTCGATCGCCACGCCATACAACTTGCGCGCCTCGGCAACGCCGACATAACCTTGGCGAACGTCGTTGACGACTTCCTCGATCGCTCGTTCCAACGGCGATCCATACCCGCCGCCGCCGCCCGACTGGATGCGGAAGGCGTCGCCCTCTTTGAGATGCGCGACGAGCACCTTGGCGTTGGGAAAATCGGTCTTCCAAGTGCCGCTCACGCGGAGATCGACCTTGTTGCCCATGCCCTCAAGGCCGCCGTCCAGCCCCCAGGGCCGGCAATGTGCCCGGTCGATCTGCGTGTTGACAGTAATGTCCGACCGCGCGCGGACGTCGCGAACGACGCCGAGTCCGCCGCGATGCCGGCCCGCACCGCCGGAATTCTCCACCAACGCATATCGCTCAACAACGATTGGGAATTTCGCTTCTGCCTGCTCATTCGGTGAATTGTGAGTATCGCCGTCGTTGATGCAGACTGTGCCCGACATGCCATCTTCGTTGTGCTTCGCTCCCCAGCCACCGCCGAGCGGACCGAACGATCCAATGAAGAATTCCATCCGTTTTGGATTGATCCCGTGGAAGGTCGGCGCAAGCAGATCGGCGTGATGTCCGGCGATCACGCGGTCGGCGATCGCCGGCTGCATTGCCTTGAAGATCGTATCGACGATAGTCATCGGATACGTCATCCACCATCGCATCGGGGCAGGGCGTGTCGCGCTCACGACCCGACCAGGCGGCACGATCACTTTCAGGCTACGGAACGAACCGTCATTGATGGGATAGTCGGTTGGAGAGGTAAGGCATTTGTAGGCGACCTGCGCGCACGCAAAACCCGTGGTGATGCCGGAGTTGTAGAAGCCGCGCACCTGCTTGGATACGTCGGTCAGGTCGACGGTCATTTCCTCGCCCTTGACGGTCACGCGCACCCGGATCGGCACCCGCCTGCCGACTTCGAGGCCGTCATCGTCCATGAACGATTCTGCTTCGTAGGTGCCATCCGGGATGGTCTTCGTACGCGCGCGCGCATTGACTTCAGCGTGGTCCATGATGGCGCGGATGGCTTTATCGACTGCGTCTCGGCCATAGCGGTCGAGTAGCTGCAAATAGCGCCGTTCGCCGGTCGTTACCGCAGTGATCTGCGCACGCAGGTCGCCCATGGCGCGGCTCGGAATGCGCACATTTTGCTGGATAATATCGACGAGAGTCTGATTGACGCGGCCCCGATCCCGATACTTGACGATCGGAACTTGCAAACCCTCTGAGAAGATGTCCGTGGTCATGCCCCCGATCGGACCGCCGATGTCGAGCCAATGGCCCATGCAGCACGAAAATCCAGCGAGCTTCCCCTTATGAAAGATCGGCAGCGTGAACGTCATGTGGTTGAGATGACTGCCGGTGATATAGGCGTCGTTGGTGACGTAGATGTCGCCCGGCTTCATGTTCTCGATGCCGAAATGCTTGATCTTCGCCTTCACGGTTTCGGCCATGCCACGAATAAACATGGGCAGCCCGATACCGATCGATACGGTCTCGCCTTCAGGCGTGAAGAGGCCGGTGGTGAAATCCAGCGCCTCGTAGATGATAATATTGTAGGCGGTGCGCATGAGATTGGTCTTCATCTCTTCCGTCACCGCAATGACTCCATTGCGGACGATCTCCGTGACGACGGGATCGATGGCGGGGGTGCGCGAGCGCAGCGCAATCTTCCTTCTTCTCTTTGTCATTGATGAAGTCCTCTCCAAGTCATCCCAACGTGATGGAAACTGCTGATGCGGCATTCATCAGCGATAAATTGCGAGCGTCATGCCGTGGGTGTCCCGCCTCCAGCCACCGATCGGTACAGATCGCTACTCGAATCACCGGTTGCTCCCCACAGCGATCACCAGATTCCCGTACTCATCTACCGTCGCTATATCGCCGGCTAGCAGCACGGTGGTGGAGACGTGTTCCTCGATCAATGCCGGTCCGGAGATACGGTTGCCTGCGCGCAGGTTGTCGCGGCGATAGGTGGGCGTATTGACGAAGGCGCCACGCTTCCCATCCTCGGCGAAATAGACCTTGCGCTTACCTGTGGACGCCGCCTGGGCAGGGACTCTTGCACCGCGAACGATCTTCTTTTGCGCCGGTTTGCGCATCAGCCCGGTCACCGTCGAGCGCAGGCTGACGATCTCCGCGCGTTCGCCCGGGGCCGAGGTGCCGTAGCGCAACAGATGCATTTCGTCGAAATGCCGTTTGATCGCCTTGCGATCCTGTTTGACGAAAACCGTCATCGGAAGGTCGACGGTGACCGCATGCTCCTGCCCGACATAACGCATGTCCATGGCGCGGTCGATGACGATACGGCTTGGCGTGATGGACGTCGAGGCGATGGCGGCGCGGCCCTGATCTTCTAGCGACCGGTACACTGCCTCCATATCATCGAAGACGGCATCGTCCAGCCTGGTGTACCAGGTGCGCACATAATCGTAGCGAAGATCGGAGAACAGCATGCCGAAGGCTGAGAACACGCCCGGCGCATTCGGGATAATCACTTTCCGGATGCCGATCTCGCGCGCGACCTGCACGGCGTGCAATGGGCCGGCGCCGCCGTAGGCGACGAGTACGAAATCGCCGGCATCGAGCCCGCGCTGCGTGGTCACACCTTTGACCGCGTACGACATGGCGGTGACGGCAATCCGCAGAATGCCGTCAGCGGCAGCGGTGACATCCATTTTGAAGGGATCAGCGACATGAGTCTTTAAGGCTCGCTCCGCCGCATCGACATCAAGCGCCATCTCGCCTCCGAGGAACCGGTCGGCCCCGAGACGCCCGAGCATCAGATTGGCATCCGTAACGGTTGGCTCAGTGCCGCCGCGGCCGTAGCAGGCCGGCCCAGGCATTGCGCCCGCACTCTGAGGACCGACGCGTAGCGCGCCGTCCTCAATACGAGCGATCGAGCCGCCGCCGGTGCCAACCTCGAATATATCCATCATTGCGAGCTGCACCGGCAACGCCTTGTCGTAGCCGCCGATCAGCGCTTGGGTATTGGTAAGGGCTTCGCCTTTGTAGATGACGCCGGCCTTCGCGGTCGTGCCGCCCATGTCGAAGGCAATGGCATTGTCGATTTTCAATGTATGACACAGCGCCTTTGTGCCGATGACGCCCGCCGCGGGCCCGGATTCGAGCATCCGGATGCATTGGCTTTGCGCCTGCTCCGCTTCGTAGAGGCCGCCGGTCGACTGGACCACCAGGAAAGAGCCGGCGAAGCCGGCGCCGCGCATATGCGTGTCGATCTCGCCAATATAGCGCCGGACTTTTGGCCCGACATATGCGTTGGCGACCACGGTCGAGCAGCGCTCGAACTCGCGATATTCCTGACTGAGTTCGTGCGATGCCGACACGAATATGTTGGGATGATTGCGCTCCAAGATTTCTTTGGCGCGGGCTTCGTGCCGAGGATCGGCATAGCAGTTGAGGAACAGAATCGCGGCCGCTTCGACGCCCAGCGCCTCGATGCGCCGGCCGAGCGCGGCGATTTCCTCCTCGTCGAGGGGCTTGTCAATTTCCGCGTCGGCCAGCATGCGCTCGTGCACTTCGAAGCGCAGCGCGCGCTCGACCAGCGGCTCGTGCTTCCTGAAGAAGAGGTTGTAGGCATCGGGCCGGTTAATACGGCCGATTTCGTAAATATCACGAAAGCCTGCGGTGATCAGCAGCGCCGTCTTCGCACCGGTGCGTTCCAGGATCGTATTGATGGCTATGGTTGAGCCATGCAGGAATAGCCCCGCCGAGGCATAATCGCTGCCGGCCTTTTGGACTCCGGCGCTGATGCCTTCAACCAAATGCTCCGGTGTTGACAGTGCCTTGCCGAAGCTGAGGGTGCCGGTTCTTTCATCAAACACCATAATGTCGGTGAAGGTTCCGCCGATATCGGCGGCGAGTCGTAATCTGGAGAGTGTGGACTTCGCTTGTTTCATCTATGGGCTCTTCAGTACCATGGTTTCGCATACTCCCCATTATCATTCCGAGCTCGCAGCAGAGGCTGTGGCCGGAATATTTGACGGTGATGGATCGGTCCTCGTCGCGCGCCGCGCCGGTGTCGATGGCGGACGCGTTCCCAGACATCCTATGCTTCACCCGCGCATCGGCCGGCAATGCTCTGCCGGCAGGTGAAGATGGACCTCCGCACCACGCCGCAGGGACGTGGAAGGATGCAATTGCACGCGGAAGCGTTGGGTACCAACGGCTACGGCGCATTCGACCAGATTGCCTAAATAGATCACCGTCTCTACCCGGCCGGCGAGGATATTCGGTCCCGCCACCGCCGAGTCGGTAATGCGAATATTCTCCGGTCGGATGGTCAGCGTGACGCTCTCACCAGGCACGCCCCGATCGAGGCTGCATACCAAGGTGCCGATCGCCGTCTCTACACCGTTCGGGCCAACGATTTTGCCCTGCAGCATATTCGTCTTGCCAACGAAATCGGCGACAAAGGAGCCTGCGGGCCGCTGGTAGATGTCGGCGGGCGGACCTTCCTGTGCGATCGCCCCGTCCTTCATGACGCCAATCATGTCCGACATCGTCAGTGCCTCGATCTGTTCGTGTGTGACAAACAGAGTAGTAACGCCGAGCCGCTCGACCACGTCGCGCAGTTCCTGCCGCATCTCCTCGCGCAGCTTGGCGTCGAGATTTGAGAGTGGTTCATCGAGCAACAACACCCGTGGCTCGGCAACCAGTGCGCGGGCGAGCGCCAGCCGTTGTTGTTGGCCGCCGGAGAGATAGGGAGCCGGGCGCTCCTCCAGGCCCTCGAGATGGACCAGTGCCAGCGCCGATCTAACTTTGTCGCGGATCAATTCGCGGGAGGGACGCGGGCCCTTGTGACGGAGCGGGAAGGCAACGTTGTCGAACACCGTCATGTGCGGCCAGATAGCATAAGACTGGAAAACCATGCCGATATTTCGCGCATGCGGAGGCACGAAGATATTGCGCTCGGAGGAATAGACGACCTCGCCGCCGATTGCGATCTCGCCTCGATCCGGTTGCTCCAGCCCGGCAACGCAGCGCAAGGTCGTGGTTTTGCCACAGCCGGAAGGGCCGAGCAGCGTGTAAAACTGGCCCTCCGGCACGTCGAGAGAAACTCCGCGCACCGCCACGTGCTCGGCCGCCGCGCTGCGATAGGTGAGCCAGAGGTCGCGGATGCGGATCATGACGTGGCGCTCGCTCTCACCACTGCGGCTGGCGACGCAACCAACCCGACGCGTCGCGCAACCAGCCAATAGACGAACAGAAATGGCACCATCAGTACCAGCATGATCAGCGTTGCGGCCGATGCCTTGCCGTAGGCTGAGGACTGTACATAGCCCCAGACCAGCACCGAGAAAGGCAGATTGTTCGGCACCGACAGCACGACCGGCAGCGACAGCTCGCGATAGCTCAAGAGGGCGATCCAGATCCAGGCATACAGCATGGTCGGCGCGAGCAACGGTGCCAGCACCGAGCGCAATACCCCGCCGGTGCCTGCGCCGCTGACTTGGGCTGCCTCGTCGAGTTCGTGGTGGATCTGGATCATGGCGCTGTTGGTCATACGGGTACCATAGCTTAGCCGCGCGATGACATAGACCAGCACAAGGATCCAGACCGTGCCGTAGATCGGCACGATGCGGTTGAGTACGAACAGAGCCAGCAGCAGTGCGGCGATCGAGAAGACGATCGGCGGCACAGTGACGGGGAGGAAAGCGAAGAAATCGATCACGCCGCGCCCGCGCATCTTCGAGCGCAGAACAACCCAGGACACTGCAACGCTGAGCGCCACCGTGATGGTCGGCACGACCAACATCAGGATGACGGTATTGATGATGCTGCTGGTCAGCAGCTCGGTCGGAATGTCGTAGAAGTTCTTCCAAGACAACTGGTCGAAGGCCGCGATTGACGGCGTCTGCAGGTAGGGCAGGCCGGCCGCCCAGACTAGCATCAGGATCGGTAGCATTTGGCTTATGATGAAATAGAGGGCGACGAATGTGACCGCCCAGGTTTTGCCGCGCCCGAGCGGCAAAATGCGTGGCCGGTAACCCTTGCCGGTGACGACGGCGTAGCGCGGCGCCTGGCGTTGCACCAGCCGATAGCACCAGCTCAGGATTACCGCAAACACCACCATGAGCATACCGAGAGCAGCGACGTTGCCGTATTCCGGCAGGCCCTCAGTTGGCGTGAGCGAAAAGAAAACATAAGTCGAGAACGTGAAGATGCGCTGTGTCATGCCGAGGATCGCTGGCACGTCGAAGGAGGCGAAGCAGACGGCTGAGACGTAGATCGCCGCTGCCAGCAGTCCCGGCCACAGCACGCGCGCGGTAACGCGCATCACAGCCTGCCATGGCTTGGCACCGCTCATCGCGGCAGCTTCTTCCAGGGCAGGGTCCATGGAACGCATGACGACCGACGTCATGATGAAGGCGAGAGGCGTCAAGCTGAGTCCCTCGACCACCCCCATCCAGACGATGTTGCCGATATTGAACGGCGCCTGGCTGAGGTCAAACAGGGACATCAACGCCAAGTTGATAAGACCGATCCGCGGATGCAGCAGGAAGACCCAGCCGAGCGCGACTGCAAAGCCGGGAATCAGCAGCGCCACTGTCATCAAAGTGAACACGACCGGCTTACCGGGAAAGTCGGTCCGTTCCATGAGCCAGGCGATTGGAAGCCCGAGCGAAAAGGAGACGATCAGCGTGACTGCAAGGAATGCGAACGTGTTGCGGATCACCCGATATGTGAACGGGTCGCCAAAAATTGCCGCATAGTTTGCGAGCGTGTAGCCTAGTCCGGCATCCCCCGGCGCGCCTTCGATGAAAGACAGCCAGAAAATGGTTATGAGCAGCATCGCAATGGCCGCGCAAGCAAGCAGGACCAGCGCGATAAGTACAGCACGCGTGATATCACGCTGACGTACGTGAGAGGGGAGGGAACTGGGGCGGTTTTCGGTAACGGCAGCCGTCACGCTTGCAATGCCCCTCGGCTGTCATCCAGGACGCGTCCAGAGACGCGACAAGTACTGCACCATCGAGCGATCCGGGAGGGCGAGGTCTGGCCCAATTTCTCGTTTCGCTCGCGTGCGGCGACAGCCAACTTTACCGATTACGGATGATCTTGATAAGTTCGCTATGCTCCTTGGCGATACCCTGATTGGATTTCCACCAACTGATGTCGACATCGGTAAACTTGACGCCCTTGGCTCGTAACGCGGCGATCTTCTTCCCGCTATGGGAGCCCGGATAATTGTCAAGGTCTTGACCGTAAAGGTCCCAAACCACCTTCTCCTGGCCCTCGGGCGAAGAGATATAAAGTGTGTAGAGGATGGCCGCGTTTGGGTGTGCGGCGTGCGCCGGGATCGTCATATAGGCATAGCGTCTCTGCGCCATGTCGCTGACGATGTGCGTATCGAGAATGCCCTTGCCGCGATAGCGTAGCCGGTTCTGTGAACCGCCACTGCAGTCAAGGACGAGCGCCGGAGTTTCTCCGGAGGCGATTCGATCCTCGGCCTCGCAACCAATCAGGCCGGCGATCTGGCCTGACATTTTGCTGATGAACTCCTTGGTCTTTTCAAAGCCCCACTTCGAGTCGGCGAGCATTACGTCGAAGCCGGCCAGAAACGGAGTGGTCACGAACTTGCCCTTGTATTCGGGCTTGAGCACATCGCTGATCACGCTGACCTGCGGCACCCATGTCGCGACTTTTACATTGTAGTTGATTCCCGGCAGAAAAGTCATGAAGCGCAACGAGGTGCCGTCGCCCTCGATTAACTCCGGCTTGATACGGTCCGGCATCAGCTTGAGCCAATCGACTTTCTGGAACAGCCCGCGAGTGAGATAGGGCGTGATCTGGATCGGCGTTGCCACATACACGTCGCCCGAGGCCGGCTGCCCAGCCTGCTTCTCCTGGTAGAGCGCGGCGGCAAGCGGTGCGAACGCTGGTCCCGGTACCCATTGGACGTCGAGATCGACGCCGAACATCTTCTTGATGCCCGCCTGCGCGACCTTGGCGCCGTCGGCGGCGCCGTTGACGCTCGTGGTCGAGCGCAGCAGGAGCTTGCCTTCCTTCTTGGCACCCTCGATCACCTTAGCGAGTTCGGGATTAGTCGCAACGGTCTGAGCTTGTGCAGAGGGCGCGGCGAGCACGCAACCAATCGCCAGTGCGCAGGCTAGCATGATGAAAGTCGGTCGCATGACGATTCCTCCGAACGCTAAAACGGGCTTCTCGCCCATTTGTTACAGTACAGGTTACATGATCCCGCTTCGGCGGTGAACTATCATTTTGGTCGCAGTGATAAAATGGTTTCGTATGCGCGACTCGACTGTCGTAGCGACAGTGCGATTTCCCCTGTGATTGCTCTCGAGTGTCGTTGCTTGAGAACTCATTTCGGATGCGGAGACCGGGATGGAAACTAGCACTATCGTGAGAGTGAGCGTTGAGTCGAAACCCTCGCTATCTTAGCAACTTCAAAAGGTTATGGACGCCGATTCGGCGTCCGGACGCTACGCGGATGACATCGGAATGCTGATCTGCGACCCTCCATGTCAGCGGCTGTGGTTACACT
>JBFXEX010000029.1:0-53678 GCA_050179645.1 Xanthobacteraceae bacterium
CAGCCCGGCACCACGTCGCCGCCGAACGCGCGGCGATGGCCGGCCACAGTCGAGGCCATGCAGAGCCGCGAGTTGGTGACGGCGTTGGCGGTGCCGAGGAAGCCTTTGGCCAGCTTGTTGGCGACGTAATAGTCCTCGGTCAGGAGCTGGCCGGAAAGATAGAACGCTATCGCCTGCGGGCCGTACCGGTCGAGGATGCGTTGCAATCCCTCGGCAACATGAGCGGTGGCCTGGTCCCAGGACGCCCGCCGATATTTGCCATCATGCTCTCGAATCATCGGGTAAAGCAGGCGGCCGTCGAGCGCGAGCGTCTCGCCGAGCGCGAAGCCCTTGGAGCACAGCCTGCCGCAATTTGCCGGATGATCCGGATCGCCGGCGATTCCCACGCGCCCGCTTTCGTGCGGTCGCGCCAGCACGCCGCAGCCGACGCCACAATAAGGGCAGGTCGTGCGCACCGCGGACGGTTCGGAGTGAGGTGCATTCATGACGGCCCCCAGCGGAATCGCGTGCGGCGCGCCGAGATATCTGCGGCTCGGCGTGGGGGTGGCATGTCAATATACGTCCGTCTGGTATCGGCCGCGCTTCTTCAGGTCGGCCACGAAGGCCGCCGCCTCGTTGGGCGCGCGGGCGCCGTGCGCGGCCACGATATCGACCAGCGCGCGCTCGACGTCACGCGCCATGCGCTGGGCGTCACCGCAGACATAGATGTGCGCGCCATCGGCGATCCAGGACCATAGATCGCGGCCGGCTTCGGCCATCCGATCCTGAACGTAGAACTTGCTTTCGGCATCGCGCGACCAGGCAAGCGACAGCCGGGTCAGCAGACCGGCGGCTTTCATGCCGGTAAGCTCATCCTTGTAGAAGAAATCACAGTCGCTGCGCTGGTGACCGAAGAACAGCCAATTGCGGCCCGGTGCGCCGGTGACCATGCGCTCCTGCAGGAAGGCACGGAACGGCGCGACGCCGGTTCCCGGTCCGATCATGATGATCGGCGTGGTCGGATCGGCCGGCAGGCCGAAGGCGTGCGCCTTCTGCACATAGACTTTAAGCCGGTTGCCGGGATCAATCCGGGTGCCGAGGAAGGTGGAGGCGACGCCGAGCCGGTTGCGGTTGCGAACGGCGTAGCGCACCGCGTCTACGGTCAAAGAGATGCGGCCGGGCTGCGACTTCGGCGACGAAGAGATCGAGTAGAGTCGGGGCTGCAAGAGCTCCAGCGCCTCGACGAAGGCCTCCGGATCGGGCCGCACGTTCGAGAATTTCTCCAATGCGGCGAGCACGTCGAGCGTTGCAGCGTCGCCGTCCGGGTCTTCGCCGGCAGCGAGTGCTTTGGCCTTGCGCCGGCGGTCGCCGCCGCTGATGAAGGAGAACAGCTGGAATAATCCGTCCGGCGCCGGCGACAGCGAGACGGCATGAGTGAGCGTGTCGCGCAGCGTGCGCTCTCCGATCGTATAGTCCGGCGCCGCCCCGAGCGCCGCGATGACTGCATTCACCAGGTCCGGATCGTTGCTCGGGAATACGCCGAAGGCATCGCCGACCGCATAGTCGAGGCCGCATTCGGTCAGATCGAATTCGACGTGCCAGGTCTCCTTTTCAGAGCCGGCCTTGTTGAGCCGTGTGCGGGAGACAAATGTGGCAAGCGCCGGATTGTCGCGCGAACGACCGGCCTCCTCGGCGGGCTTTGCGGAAGAATTGTCCTCCGTTTTCACAACTGCCGGAACGGAGCCGATCTCGGCCTGGAGCGCCTTCAGCATCCGGGCGGTTTCCTTGCCGCCCGGCACGCAGAGGTTCATCCGCTCTTCCGACTTGTGAAAGATCGCCTCGGCATAGTCCTCGCAGTTGTAGCCGCACTGGCCGCAGTCCTGCTGTCCCATCGCCGCCATCAGCTTGCGGCGAAGCGGCCGGTCTTCGGCAAGCTTCATGCGCTCGACGATCGGCATGGCCGGATCGTGCCAGGGCGCGGAGCCGTCATCGCCGTCGCCTGCCGGGCCAATCTCGACACCCGGCATGAGCCGCGCGGCATCCTGCGGCGACAGCGCCGCGGCTTCGCCGTCCAGAAGCCCGGCAAAGAAGCCGCTCAGCCATTGCCGCTGCTCCGGCGTGAACGGCGCGCTCTCCGGCACGATACTGGTCAGCGGCGGGCGCATGGTCTGGTTCATTCCGCGGCTTCCCCGAACAGAACGGCGAGCGCGTCGATGCCCTGGCGGCGGGTGAAGGCGAGAAAGGTCTCGCCGTTCTCGCGATGCGCCAGATAGGCGCGCAGCATCCGCTCGATGGTGCGCGGCGCGTCCTCCGCCTTCAGGTCGCGCATAAGCTCGCGGCCGACACCGCCATCCGGGCCGAAGCCGCCGCCGACATGCAGGTGAAAGCCGTCCACTGTATCGCCCTCGTCGTTGATCGCGACGCGCGCCCCGACGAGGCCGATATCGCCGATGTAGTGCTGGGCGCAGGAATGGTGGCAACCGGTGAGATGAATGTTCACTGGGCCATCGAGCTCGACACGGTCGTCGCACCAAGCTGCGACGGCCTCGGCCGTCTCCTTGGTGTGGGCATTGGCGAAGCGGCAGCCGGTGGCTCCGGTACAGGCCACGAGGCCCGCACGGACCGAGGTCGCTTTGGTCGACAGGCCGAGCTCCGCAATTGCCGCTTCGGCGAGCGCGATGTTCTCGGTCGCGACGCCAGAAATCAGAAGATTCTGCCAGACCGTAAGCCGGATGTCGCCGTCGCCCAGATCATGGGAAATCTTTGCGAGCCCCTGCATCTGGCCGGACGTGAGCTTGCCGACCGGCAACACGACACCGATCCAGTGCAAACTTTGCTGCTTCTGCGGATGCACGCCGATGTGGGCCTGACGGTCGAATGCCGGCCGCGGCGCGATCGCTTCTGCCGGCAGACGTGTAAGCGTCCAGCCGAGCTTTTCCTCGACCGCCGTCAGGTATTTGTCGAAGCCCCAGGCGTCGAGAACGTACTTCATCCGCGCCTTGAGGCGGTTGGTGCGGTCGCCGTGCTCGATGAACACCCGCACGACGGCATCGGCGACTTTGGTCGCGTCCCGCGGCTTGACGATGACGCCAGTGTCGCGCGCGAGGTCCCGGTGGCCGGTGATGCCGCCGAGGATCAGGCGGAACCAGACGCCCGGCTCCGCGCCAAAGCCGTCCTTCACCTCCACGGCCTGAAAGCCGATGTCGTTGGTATCTTCCAGCACCGCGATCGTACCGGCGCCGTCGAACGCGACGTTGAACTTGCGCGGCAGGCCGTAGAGCGAACGATCGTTGAGGATGTGATAGTGCCACTGCCGCGCGTACGGCACCGTATCGATCAGCTCTTGCGGATCGATACCAGCAGTCGGCGTGCCGGTGACATTGCGAATGTTGTCAGCGCCCGAGCCGCGCGAGCACAGTCCGAGTTCCTGGATCGCTTCGATCACTTCGACTGCATTCTTGGGCTCGATCTCCCGGATCTGCAGGTTCGCGCGCGTGGTGACGTGCGAGTAATCGCCGGCGAATCGCTCGGCGACGTCCGCTAGGCCCGCGAACTGCCAGTGCTTCATGATGCCGTTCGGGATCCGCAGGCGACACATGTAGGACGTCTGCGTCGGCGCCACATAGAACAGCCCGTAATAGCGCCAGCGGAAGTTATCGGCCGGCTTCGGCGGCTCGTTCTGTTCGGCCTGCGCTGTCAGTCGCGCATAGGCGTCGAACGGGTGTTCCTCGCGCTTGAATTTCTCCTGGTCCGATAGCTTCCCGCCCGCGGCGACGGTGCGGTCCTGCGCTTTGAGGTGGATGGCATCGGGCCCGACCGGCTCCGCGGCGGCGGCACCCGCGGGTTTCGCCAGAGTCCCGCTGCGCGCCGCGCGCGTCGCAGTGAGGCCGGAGATGAAGCCCTCCAGATAGCGCTTCTGCTCGGGAGTGAAATCGCCCGCCATCGTCGCCTCACGCTGCGGCGCTGCGCGCCGGCGTACGGCCGGCGGCGCCGTGCTCGTACTCGTCGAGGAACGACAGCAGCTCCTGCCGGTAGTCGTAATAGCGCGGGTGATCGAGCAGTGCGCGGCGCGTCCGCGGGCGCTCGATGCTGACATCCATGATGCGGCCGATGCGGGCGTTTGGCCCGTTGGTCATCATCACCACGCGATCGGCGAGCAGGATCGCCTCATCGACGTCGTGCGTGACGCAGATCGCGGTCACCCGCGTGCGCGACCATACCTCCATCAGGACTTCCTGGAGCTGCCAGCGCGTCAGCGAGTCGAGCATGCCGAAGGGCTCGTCGAGCAGAAGGAGTTTCGGCGACAGCGCGAAGGCGCGCGCGATACCGACGCGCTGCTTCATGCCGTTGGAAAGCTCCTTCGCCGGCTTGTCCATGGCGTCGGCGAGGCCGACGCGCGAAAGGTAGTAGGTGACGATATCGTCGCGCTCCGCCCGGCTGGCGTGCGGAAACACCCGGTCGACGCCAAGCGCGACGTTCTCGCGCGCGGTGAGCCACGGAAACAGCGACGGCGCCTGGAACACCACGGCGCGGTCGGGGCCTGCGGTCGTGACTTCCTTGTTGTCCAGGACGATGCCGCCGCCGCTGATCTCATTGAGGCCGGCGACCATCGACAGCACGGTCGACTTGCCGCAACCGGAGTGGCCGATCAGCGAGACGAACTCGCCCTTGCGCATCAGCATGTTGAATTTGTCGACAACCGTGAGCGGTCCCTTCGGCGTCGGGTAGACTTTGGTCACCTCGTAGAATTCGACGTAGCGCTCCTCGGTCGGGCTTGCGGCCGCCTCGCGGTAGATACGCGGCGGACCGGAGTCGAATGTGACCGGCACCACGTTGGGCAGGTCGCGACGATCCTCCCTGGTCGCTGCAGCGCGCTCGATGCCGACATCCATGAGATATTGCGTCACGGCTGCGCGCAGCTTCTTGAATGCCGGATTGAGGTTCATCTGTGCGCGGTCGCGCGGTCGTTCGAACGGAACGACGAATTCCGGACCGAAGGTTGCGCCCGGGCCAGGGTTGAGCGGCACGATGCGGTCGGCGAGCAGAATCGCCTCGTCGACGTCGTTGGTGATGAGGACGACGGTCTTTTTCTCCTGCGACCAGATCGCGTCGATCTCGCCCTGCAGCTTGGCGCGCGTGAGCGCGTCGAGCGCAGAGAGCGGCTCGTCGAGCAGCAGCACCTCGGGGTTCATCGCGAGCGCTCGTGCGACCGCGACGCGCTGGCGCATGCCACCCGACAGTTCGGCCGGCTTGCGGTCGCTCGCGTGGCTGAGCCCCACCATGCCGACGTATTTGTCGACGCGTGCGGCGCGCTTCTTGGCCTTCTCTTTGCCAAACACCGCGTCAACGGCGAGGCTGACGTTGTCGGCAACGGACAGCCACGGCATCAGCGAATAGTTTTGGAACACGACGCCGCGCTCGGGACCGGGCTCGGTCACGCGCTTGCCGCGGAACAGCACCTCGCCGGAATCCGGCAGGATCAGCCCGGCCATCAGGCTGATCAGCGTGGTCTTGCCCGAGCCCGAAAAGCCGACAATGGCAACGAACTCGCCTTCCTCGACCTTGAGCGAGACGTCGCGCAAGACGTCGGTCTGCGTCTCGCCGGAGCGGTAGGACTTGCTGACCGACTTCAACTCCAGGACCGCCATCGTGCCCTCCTTCAGCGCGTCGCGGCGTGGGTGAAGGAAGCCTGCAGTGCCAGCATGACGCGGTCGAGCAGGAAGCCGATGATGCCGATGGCGAGCACCGCCACCATGATCTTGGCGAGCGAGGCGGACGAGCCGTTCTGGAACTCGTCCCAGACGAATTTTCCGAGGCCGGGATTTTGCGCCAGCATTTCGGCCGCGATCAGCACCATCCAGCCGACGCCGAGCGACAGACGAAGCCCGGTGAAGATCAACGGCAGCGACGATGGCAGCACGAGCTTGAAAATCATTTTCGGCCACGACAGCCGCAGCACCCGGCCGACATTGATAAGATCTTTGTCGATCGAGGCGACACCGACGGCGGTGTTAATCAAGGTCGGCCACAGCGAGCACAATGTCACGGTGACTGCTGAGACCAGGAACGATTTCGGAAGAAGCGGGTCGGGCGAGACGTAGAGCGCGCTCACCACCATCGTGACGATCGGCAGCCACGCGAGTGGCGATACCGGTTTGAAAATCTGCACCAGCGGGTTGATCGCGGCGTTGAACGACACGAACAACCCACACAGGACCCCGAGCGGCACCGCGACGAGCGTCGCGAACACGAAGCCCGTGAACACCGTCTCCAGGCTCGTGACGATCTGATCGATGAAGGTTGGCTTGCCGGTATAGGGCCTGAGCTTCACCTGCGCGTTCGGGTCTTTGGCGAGGATGTCGGTATTGCGCTTTTCCTGCCGCTCGAAGAAAGCGCGCTCCTTGGCACGCTCCGCAAGATGATCGGCCCACAGATTCTGCGTTTGCTCCCAGACTTCGACCGGGCCCGGCAGCAGGCCAAGGCTGGTCTTGACCTTGGGCGCGAGCCACGCCCAGGCGGCGAGAAATATCAAGATGGCGATGAGCGGCACGCCGAGCTGACGCCACAGCTCCTTGCCCTGCTCGCGGATGTTGTCGCCCGCCGCGACGCGCATCAGCGGCATCAGCCACCCAAGGCCGACGACTTCGAGATAGCCGGCCGCGCGATTGATACGAGTATGCCAGAGCGCGCGGCGCGCCACCCGTTTGGCCGCAACCGCCGTAGCTTCTTCGCTGGAAACGAACTCGGTAGCGGTTGTCATCCGGCTTGATCCTTGTCGCTGGGGATCGTTACGAAGCGCAAATTTCGTGCCTCACGCGCCCGACGCAATGCATCCGGGTACCCAGTTCTCACTGTCAGTTGGCGACAACTTTCAGGCCGTCGACGCGCTCGTTGCCCTTGAGGCCGATCTTGAACTTCGTGAGGTACTCGTTCGGCTTGCGGGCGTCGAACTCTGCGCCGTCGATGAACTCCGCGGTGGGAGGGCGGTAGCCATTCGTGGTCCAGGGGAAGTCTTCCTTCTTCGCCTTGCCATCGGCGACGAGGAGCTTGGCGGCCTCGAGATAGATATCGGGCCGATAGACGTTCTTCGCGATCTCGGCGTACCAGCTGTCCGGCTTCGCCTCCGGGATCTGACCCCAGCGGCGCATCTGCGTTAGGTACCAGATCGCGTCGGAGTAATAGGGGTGGGTCGCGAAGTAGCGGAAGAACACGTTGAAGTCGGGCACCGGGCGCTTGTCGCCCTTCTCATACTCGAATGTCCCCGTCATCGACGCGGCGATGACATCGTAGTCGGCCCCGACATATTCGGACTTTGCCAGGATTTTCACCGCCGCCGGGCGGTTCTTGTTGTTGTCGGCGTCGAGCCACATGCCCGCGCGGATCAGCGCTTTGGTAAGCGCGAGTACTGTGTTTGGGTACTTCTTCTGGAACTCTGCGGTGATGCCGAACACCTTTTCGGGATTGTTCTTCCAGATTTCATAGTCGGTGATGACCGGCGCACCAATTCCCTTGATGACGGCTTGCTCGTTCCATGGTTCGCCGACGCAGTAGCCGAGGATGGTGCCGGCCTGCATCGTCGCGGGCATCTGCGGCGGCGGCGTCACCGAGATCAGCACGTCGCCCATGATCTGACCGGAAATATCGGTAGTCGAATAGAAGCCGGGGTGGATGCCGCCCGCGGCGAGCCAATAGCGCAGCTCGTAATTGTGCGTCGACAGGGGAAACACCATGCCCAGCGGGAAGGGCTTTCCTTCAGCCCGGTACCTCTCGACCACTTTCTTGAGTGCGTCGGCCTTGACCGGACGCACGACCTTGCCGTCGGGCTGCTTGGGGATGTGCTGCTTCATCTCCTCCCAGACGGCATTCGACACCGTAATGGCGTTGCCGTTGAGGTCCATGGAGAACGGGGTGATGACGTGAGCCTTGGTGCCGAAGCCGATCGTCGCACCGAGCGGCTGACCGGCCAGCATATGCGCGCCGTCGAGCTCGCCGGTGATCACGCGGTCGAGCAGCACCTTCCAGTTTGCCTGCGGCTCCACGGACACATAGAGGCCTTCGTCTTCGAAGTAGCCGAGCTCTTTGGCAATGGCGATCGGCGCCATGTCGGTCAGCTTGATGAAGCCGAACTTGAGCTCCTCCTTTTCGACCTTGAGTGCAGCGCGCGCGATCGAGGGCATGAAGAGCTGCGATGCCGGCACCGCGCCGGCAAAGGTGGCAGCGCCGACGCCGGACTTGAGGAACGAGCGCCGGTCGACGGCTCCTCGCTTCGTTCCGTTCTTGCATTCGTCTGTCATGGCAGATGTCCTCTGGAATCTCGTTGCTGGTCGCTTCGGCCCTTGGCGCGGTTCCTCATTCAGGCAACAAAAAGCCGCACCCAGAGGAGCCCTGTGGCGCTCCCAGGACAGCGGCGGCACTGAAACTGGCGCATCGTTGGGCCGCCACATCGGATCGGCGCGCGATGCCGTGTCGCATTCCTCTATTTCAAGCTTCGTGCCAATTCGGGCCTGCG
The DNA here is from genome assembly GCA_050179645.1 of Xanthobacteraceae bacterium. Lineage (GTDB taxonomy): Bacteria > Pseudomonadota > Alphaproteobacteria > Rhizobiales > Xanthobacteraceae > VAZQ01. The sequence continues at coordinate 8,489 of JBFXEX010000029.1, forward strand.
TATTATTTGCTATTGATTTCAATCAGATAAGAGGATCGCAAGTCGAATGATAAGCGCGCTTCGGCTGGAATGCCGCATAGTCCGGCGCGGCCTGCGGAAACCCTGTGCGCTGCACAATCGGTTGGCGCTCGGTGTTATTGATTGATCATCCAGGCCTGCAGGTGGGCCTCGATGTCGTTTGGATTGAATGCCGGCTCAAACGCCCCGACGCCGGTCAGGCCGTCTGCAAGGACCGGTGGCTACAGATTCCGGCGGAATCGGCCACTGAGCGAGCCGGTTCTCCGGTCTCGCGATGTGGCGCTTCCGCGGATTCGTCGACAGGCCGCCTGCGCTAGGCATGAACGCACGGACGACCTCCGCGTTTTCTCGCGGGCTCGGCTTCTGCGGGCGCGCTATTTCGCGGCCATGCAGAGGCTGCGACACCGCCAGCTCAGTGCACAACCGAGCCGCCATCGACAACCACGGTCTGCCCGGTCATGAAATCACTGTCGGCCGACGCGAGGAACACCACCGTGCCGGTGACGTCCTCAGGCTTGGCCTCCCGCTGAAGGCAACGGCTCGCGACGTTGTTGGCGACCACCGCACCGGCCCAGTCGCTGTTGCCGATGACGCCCTCGCTCATCACCAGACCAGGGGCGATGCAATTTACGCGGATGCCATCCTTGCCGACTTCGCGCGCCATGGCGCGCGTCATCGCCACCACCGCGCCCTTGGACGAGACGTAGTGAAGCAGCAGGGGAACGCCCTTGAACACGGTTCCGGAAGCAACATTGATGATCTTGCCGTATTTCTGCCGCCGCATAACCGGCAGTACGGCCTTGGCGCATTCGAACGAGCCGCGCACGTTCACGGCCATCACCCGGTCCCATTCCCCGCTGCCGATCTCGGTCATCGGTTTGAGCGCCAGGCTGGCAAAGAGACCGGCATTGTTGACCAGCACGTGAACGCCGCCGAAAGCCCGCTCGGCTTCGGCGACCAGGCTGGTCACGGCCGCGGGGTCGGTGATGTCGCAGGTCATGCCGATCGCTTCGCCGCCTGACGACTGGATTTCGCGCACGACCGCGTCTGGCGGCTGCACGTCGCAGAGCGCGAGACATGCGCCCTCGCTCGCCAGTGCCTTGGCGTATGCGGCGCCGATGCCTTGCGCGGCCCCGGTCACGATGGCCACTCGTCCGTTTAACCGTCCCACGTCGCGCTCCCGATATTCTTGATGCCCTTGTCGACAATCAGATTATCGCGTCGGGCATTGATAACGATAGGGCCATTTGCGACGGACCGGAAAATGCCGGCTCATCCGGCCGCGATGGCACGACGCGGGAGTTTCGATCAGGCCCTCGCACTCGGGGCGCCCTGATCCATCTGCGCTACGACATTGCGGGCCCTCAAGAGACCCCGCTTAGGCGCAAACAGGAACGACAAGAGGAAAAAGAATGCCTGGATGAGCACAATACAGGCGCCGGTCGCCCCGTCGATATGGAAGCTGGCGAGCGTACCGAGCGCGGCCGACAGGATCGACACGCCGGCGGCGATGACCAGCATTCGCTCGAAGCTGTCGGTCAGGAGATAGGCGGTAGCGCCTGGTGCGATCAGCATGGCGATGACGAGGATGATGCCGACCGCTTTCAGCGACGCGACGATCGTCAGCGACAGCAGCACCAGCAGCCCATAGTGCAGCACGCGCACCGGCATGCCGATCGAGCGCGCGTGGTTCGGATCGAAACAATAGAGCAGCAGATCGCGGCGCTTCAGCAGCACGATCAGCAGCGTACCACCCGCGACGATTGCGGTCTCGATCAGGTCGCGGACCGTGACCCCGAGCACGTTGCCAAACAGGATGTGCAACAGGTGCTGGTCGGTCTCCACCTTGGTGAAAATGACGAGCCCGAGGCCGAACATGCCGGAGAACACGATACCCATGACCGTGTCTTCCTTCAGGCGGCTGTTTTCCTTCAGATAGCCGGTGAACAAGGCGCAGCACAGACCCGATCCGAAGGCACCGACCGCCAGCGGCAGGTTCAGCACATAGGCCAGCACAATTCCGGGCAGGACCGCGTGTGAAATCGCGTCGCCCATCAGCGACCAGCCCTTCAGCACGAGGTAGCAGGACAGGACTGCACAGACCGCCGCCACCATCACGGAGACCACGAGGGCCCGCTGCATGAACGGATAGGAGAGGGGCCCGGTGATCCAGTCGAGCAGGAAATTCAAGTTGCGGCTCCCATTTCGGCAAGCCGGCGGCGGCGTGCGGCGAGAAGGCCGTGCTTCGGGGCGAAGTAGAAGGCCGCGAGGAAGACAAGTGTCTGCAATGTCACGATCACGCCGCCGGTGGCGCCATCGACAAAATAACTGATGTAGGCGCCGACGAAGCTGGTGACGACGCCAAGCGTGATGCTGATGATGATCAGGCGGCCGAAGCGGTCGGTCAGCAGATAGGCTGTGGCACCCGGCGTCACGACCATCGCGATCACGAGGCAGGCGCCGACCGTCTGCAGGGCTGCGACCGTGCAAGCGCTCAAGAGCGTGAAGAAGACGATCTTCAGCGCCCGGGTGTTCAGCCCGATGCTGCGCGCATGACTCTCGTCGAAGAACGTCACCATCAGGTCCTTCCAGAGCACGGCGAGAATCCCCAAAGAAACTGCGGCGATGATCGCGACCTGCATGACGTCCTCGTCGGAAATCGCGAGGATGTTGCCGAGCACGATCGTCTGGATGCTGACTGAGGTCGGCCAGATCGACGCCATCAGCAGGCCGAGCGCGAACAGCGTGGTAAAGACCAGGCCGATGACGGCATCTTCGCGCAAATGCGATTTCAGCTTGACGAACTGCATTCCGGCAGCGGCAAGGAGGCCTGCGAAGAACGCGCCGATCGCAAACGGCGCACCCAGGATATAGGCGGCGGCGACGCCGGGCACGATGGAATGCGCCAGGGCGTCACCCATCAGCGACCAGCCCTTCAGCATGAGATAGGCCGAGAGAAAAGCGCAGACGCCGCCAACCAGCGCGCTGACCCACATGGCCTTGAACATGTAGTTGTAGCTGAACGGGACCAGCAGTTCGGTGAGCAGCGACCCATCGCCCATGTCACGCCCCTTCGCCCGGACTTCGCCGGCTGTGCTTGTCGCCGTAGAGCACAAGCGGCCGCTCATCATCGGTGAGCACGGTAAGACGCCGCGCATCGTCGTCCTGATGCAGCGCCGGGCCGCCGAGTTGGAAATTGCGCAGCACGCCGCCGAATGCCCGCTCCAGGTTGGCCTGCGTGAAGACCTCTGCGGTCGGCCCCGCCGCCAGCACGGTGCGGTTGATCAGGACCACCCGGTCGCAGAATTCCGGCACGCTGCCGAGATTGTGGGTGGAGACCAGGATCAGGTGACCGGTGGCCCGCAGTTCTCGCAAGAGCCCAATGATGGCCGCCTCGGTCTTCACGTCGATGCCGGTGAACGGTTCGTCGAGCAAAATGATGCGCCCCTCCTGCGCCAGCGAACGGGCGAGAAACACTCGCTTCTTCTGGCCGCCGCTCAACTCGCCGATCTGGCGGTGGCGATAGGCGCTCAGGCCGACGCGCTCCAGCGCCTGGTCGACTTTGTAGCGGTCGGCGCGGGATGCCATGCGCAGGAAATTCATGTGGCCATAGCGGCCCATCATCACGACGGTTTCGACCAGGACCGGAAAGTTCCAATCGACGTCTTCGCTTTGCGGCACATAGGCGACGATATTCTTCTTCAGCGCGTCTTCGACCGGCAGGCCGCAGAGTTTCACCTCGCCGGTCGCAGGCCGGACGAATCCCATGATCGCCCTGAAGATCGTCGACTTGCCACTGCCGTTGACACCGACCAGAGCGCAGATCGTGCCGGGATCGAGCTCGAAGCTCGCGTCACGCACCGCGGTAAATCCGTTCGGGTAGGTGACGGTGAGATTGCGCACGGAGATGCTGGAGCCGGGCGTTGCTGCCTTGTCCGCCACCCGAACGGTCGGCGTAGGCGCGGTCACTTGCCGAATCCCTTCGCAATTGTTTCGACGGTGACTTTCAGAAGGTCGAGAAACGTCGGAACGGGGCCGTTTGCGGCGCTGAGCGAGTCGACATAGAGCACGCCGCCATAACGTGCGCCGGTCTCGCGCGCGACTTGTTTGGCGGCGCGGTCGGAAATCGTGCTCTCGCTGAATACCACCGGTATCTTGTTCTTCCGCACGAGGTCGATCACTTTGCGGACCTGCTGCGGGCTACCCTGCTCGTCGGCATTGATCGGCCAGAGGTAGGCCTCCTTCATATTGTAGTCCCGCGTCAGGTAACTGAACGCACCTTCGCTGGAGACCAGCCAGCGCTGGTTTTCGGGGATTGCGGACAGACGCTTGCGGAGCGGCTCGTCGGCCGCCTTGATTTTCGCGGAATAGGCTGCGGCATTGCGGTTATATGTGTCGGCATTCGCCGGGTCATGCTTGACCAGAGCCTTGCGGATGTTCTCGACATAGATCAGCGCATTGTTGGGCGACATCCAGGCGTGCGGGTTAGGCTTGCCGGTATAGGGCCCCTCGGTGATGCCAACCGGGTCGATGCCTTCGGTGACGACAACGCTGGGCACATCCTTGACGTTCTCGAAGAAGCGCTCGAACCAGCGTTCGAGGTTGAAGCCGTTCCACAGCACAAGGTCGGCGGCCTGCGCGCGCACGATGTCGAGTGGGGTCGGTTGATAGTCATGAATCTCCGCCCCGGGCTTGGTGATCGATTCGACGATAGCTTTGTCGCCGGCGACGTTCTGCGCAATGTCCTGGATGACCGTGAACGTGGTGACGACGCGGAAGGGCTTGCGCGCTTGCGCTTCCGCTGCCCCCTGCAGGAGCAGACCGGCAGACACCGCCGCCAGGGCGGCGATCACGAGGCGTCGGCACATCGAATTCGGATTCATCCGTCTATTTTCTCCACGTTCCTGGGACCGATCGCCTGATCTCGCGGCCCGCTTGTTTCCCTTGAGGCGATTCTGCGTCCTTCAGGCAACACCGATGGCTGCAATTGCGAACCAATTGCAAAAAAGTTGATTATTAGCCGGTGTCATGTCAATCCTTATTGCGAATTATTTGCGATAGGGTGGCGTCCTGATAATGCATCAAGAAATCAGTCAATTAGCTGAAATTGGTGATTTAACTACGAATAAGGCGCAACTGCATCGTGGTTGGCTGGCCTGTGCTGCCTCTCTGATTGGGGCGGTTCTCGTCGTCGCGCCGGGCCTCGCCGCCGATGGCGACGCCGAAACGGGCGGGATCCCATCGCCGTCCATCGCGACAAGTCTGCCGGCCAATGGCGATCCCCTCGGTCTGCGAAAATGGCTCGCGCATCACGGCGTCTCGTACGGCTTGACCTATACGGGTGAGGCGCTGGCCAACCTGTCGGGGGGCGTGAAGCGGGGTGGGATCTACGAGGGAAAGCTCGAAGGCCTTGTCGCCATAGACCTGGAGAAGCTCGCAGGTGCGCCCGGGCTCAGTTTCTTCGTCAACGCCTTCCAGATCCATAACACCTCGGGGCTGCGCGACGGGCACTTCGAGAGCCTGATCACCATCAGCAATATCGAGGCGGTAGCGTCGTCGCGGCTATCCGAGCTTTGGCTGGAGCAGAAGCTGTTCGACGACCGGTTCGGCATCCGTTTCGGCCAGCTTGCTGCGGACGCGGAATTCTTCATCAGCGACTACAGCAGGGTGTTCATCAGCAGCGACTGGCCGACGATCACCGGCGCCAACCTGCCGAGCGGCGGCCCCGCTTATCCCCTGTCGACGCCCGGCGTCCGGCTGAAATTCGATCCGACTCCGAATTGGACGGCGTTGGTCGCGCTGTTCAACGGCGACCCGGGCAGCCAGGCAGACGTCAATCGCACCGGCACCAGGTTCCCCGTCAATGATCCGCCACTGCTGATGGGCGAGCTGCAGTACCGCTACAATCAGGAGAAGGACGCGCTGGGACTGGCGGGCACGTTGCGGCTCGGCGGCTGGTACCATTTCGGGATGTTCGAGGACCTGAGATTTGACGACCTCAGATACTCGTTGGCCCATCCGCTGAGCAGCGGCAACGCCCGGCTTCTTCGCAGCACCAGCGGCATCTACGGCGTCATCGATCAGCAGATCTACCGGCCTGAGGGGGGCGATGCGGAAAGCGGCATCAGCGTGTTCGGCCGGATCGCAGCCGCACCGTCGGACCGCAACCTGATCGACTTTTTCCTGGACGGTGGAATTGTGTTCTCAGGTATGCTGCCCGGTAGACCGGACGATAAGTTTGGCGCCTCATTCATTTATGCACATATGTCGCATTGGGCGACCGCTCTCGATCTCGACACCATCGCCCATTCCGGAGAACACCAGCCGCTGCGCGACTACGAACTGACGATCGAACTGACCTATCAGGCGCAGATCAGGCCGGGCTGGACGATTCAGCCGGTGCTGCAATATGTCGTTCATCCCGGCGGTCACGTCCCCGATCCGCTGTTCCCGTGGTTGGCGGTCAGGGACGGTGCGCTGGTCGGGGTGCGCAGCGCGATCACATATTAAGTGTGGCGGTTCAGAAGTCCGCATCATTTCATCTCGCCCGCGAATGCTGGCCCGCCTGCTGAAATGTTGACGTGCTGGTGGCAACATCGTTAGCGTGCATGCGAGCGTCGGTGCTCGATGGAGCAACTCGCCATCGGCGTAGGCGTTGCACCATTCCCGGCCGATGGAGTCGAAACGCCGTGATCATCCAGACCGCACCATCAGGCACGCCGCGGCTCGCAATCATGATGTACGAGCACACAGCGCTGTGCCTGCAGTTTGCGCACGCGTTCGGCAATGACCGGTTCGAGCCGTTGTCTCCCGCGCAGCAGATGATTCATGTGGTTTCGCACCACGACGCCGGTTGGTTCGACTTCGATCGCGATCCGAAGATCGATCCTGCCACCGGCTTGCCGTACAATTTGGTCGAAACGCCGCCCGAGTTCATCACCGTCACCAGCAGGCTGTCGCCGGAGTTCAATCAGCATCAGCATCCGTATTGCGGACTGATCTCCAGCATGCACAGCTGGGGCCTTTACAATGGGCGTTATGGGCTTTCCAAGCTCGTGCTGCTCGACAAGATCGCAGCGAAAGATCGCCCGCTCGCCGACAAGATGTTGAATGGCGAGCTTGAACGTCAGAAACGTCTCAAGGCGGAATTGGCCGCGGACCCTGATGCCCGGGCCTGGATCGACGAACGCAAGCTGTTTCAGAATTACAAGGCTTTGCAATTTCTCGACACGCTCGCGCTCTATTTCAATCGAATCCATCCCGATGAGCGGGTCGAACAGGCATTCGAAAACGTGCCCTTGTCGCCGGAGCAGGACGTGACGGTGACGATTCGTCCGGCCGCAGCGGACACCTATCATTTGTCGCCGTTTCCGTTCGCCGCTGACGGTGGAGAGTTTGCATTTCGTGGACGCCGCCTCTCCCCGGCGGATGGCAACCGGCCCGGCGGGTGGCCGGCCGCGCTGCGGGAAATCCCGGCCGAATGGGAGTATTTCCGGCTGGCGTCCGGCTGAACGCGTCATGCTGGAAGTCGATATTCCGGAGGTCCTGTCCGAACTGACGGCGACGTTCGAACTCTATGAGATGGCACTGACCGGCAACGACATCGAGACGCTCAACCGCCTGTTCTGGGACAGCCCATTGACCCTGCGATACGGCACGCGGGAATTCGAACGTCTGTACGGACACGCAGAGATTGCCTCATTCCGAATCCAGCGCGGCGCCGTCAATCAGGCCAGAAGACTGGAAACCGTTCGGATCACGACGTTCGGGCGCGATTTCGGGATTGCCAATACCGAATTTCAAGCCGCCGGGTCGGACAAGGTCGGCCGGCAGAGCCAGACCTGGATTCGCACCGACAGCGGCTGGAGGATCGTCAGCGCTCACGTGTCGTTCGGCATCTGAGAGTTGAACCGTCGCTGGATTGCGCACCCGAAGATGTCGGCCGCGGCCCGCATCGGCCTCAGAAGCGGCCCACTTCCGAGAGTTCGATCCCGGTGTGTTGAATGATGTATTCAGGGCTGATCGGCGGCCGGTCTGGAGCATAGTCGGCGAGTCGATGCCCGGTGCGGTCCATCTGAAAATACGATCCAAGGTGAGCGGCCCACGCCACGGCCGCCTTTCCCGCTGCGGTCCGCTCCGCGGAGAAGGCGTCGATTGCCTCCGCAATGCGATCGTTGTTGCTCAGTGCGCTCGCAAGGCTGGCGGCATCGTCCGCCGCCTTGGAGACGCCGGCGCCGCAGTGCGGCCGTGCAACGAAGGCGGCATCGCCGATGACGGCGACCCTGCCGCGCCCCATCCGTTCGGACTCCAGGTCGTAGATCGCCTGCACGAACATGCCGTCCATGCGCTCGATCACGTCGGCGAGCACCGGAGGAAACACACGATGAGCCTCCTCCTTCATGGCCTTGATGAGTTCCGGCCGCACCAGGCCGGGAGGAATTCCGGTCTCGTAGTGCACGCCGTCGGTCCCGGTGAACATGTTCTGCAATTGGGCACCCGGCGGTATGGGCCGGTACCACATGATGTTGAACCGCCGCCCACCGACATCGACGGTGCCGTTCGCGCCCGCCACCGGATAGCCGATCAGTTCCTCGCCTTGCGGAAAACTGAAGTTCAGGGCCGCGAAGCAGCTCTCGACGAATTCAGGAGTGGCGTGGCGCTCTTCGAGCATGCCCCGCCAAGCGAGATAGCCCACGTACCGCGGCTGGATTTGCGGAAACAGCGCCTGGCGCACCACGGAGCGCATTCCATCCGCGCCGATCAGCAAATCGCCCTCAAACCTGGTCCCGTCATCGGTGATCGCGATGGCGCGATCGCCGTCCTGCACGATGTCCGTCACATGGCGCCCGGCATGAAAGTACTGCATCGGAAAGGCGTCGCGCAGCAGGTTGTAAAGCAGTGACCACGATGTGCTGTATTGGTCGTATTCATGCGTGGCAAAGGCAGCGCCCGCGCGATCGTAGGCCACGCGTTTGGTCACCCGGATGCCGATATTCGGATTGACGGTCACTCCGGCGCGGCCAAGCGCGGCGAGCAGCGAGCGCTGCGGCACGATGCCAGCGCCGCGGCCCTCCAGCCCCTCCCTGGAACGCTCGAGGATGTCGACCGTCCAGCCCTGGCGCACCAGCATGCTGCCTGCGAGCATGCCGGCCATCGAGCCGCCGACGATGATCGCTTTTTTCATGTTTCTCTTCTCCGAACGTTCCGATGCGCTTGCCATTGGCGGCGGGTTGAGCTCTGCCAATCTTGTACGTTGCCCATGGCACGAATTCCATCCGGGATTGAAATTACTGAATTCGCGCGGGGAGGGCGGATGGAATCCCGGAAGCTGCAGCGCTGCCATGAGGCAATGGACTTGTGGTGACGACAGGCGCCGTGCATGAACATCAAAACGCAGGAGAATCCGTATTATGAGCGACGTGTCATTTGGCGTTGGCCTTTTTCCGACCGAGCCGCTTCCGCGAATGCTCAATCTGGTCAAGCTTGCCGAGGATGCCGGCTTCGCTACCGCCTATGTCGGCGACTCGCAGATGATCTGGCGCGAGCCCTACGTCATGCTCGGCGCCGCCGCGATGATTACGAAGCGCATCACCTTGGCGACCGGTGTCACCAACCCGATCACCCGCGATCTCGGAGTTATCGCGGCCGCATGGGCGAGCCTGCACGAGATGGTCGGGGACCGGCTTCTCCTCGGCATCGGCGCCGGCGACAGCTCGGTCGAGACGCTGGGCAAGAAGCCCTCGACGTTGGCCAACCTCGAGCGCTCGGTCGGAATTCTCCGCGATCTGATCGGCGGAAAGACCGTGGAGTCGCCCGAGACGAACGCCCAGGTTCGCCTGACTTACGCGCAGCCGGGCACCCACATTCCGGTCTATCCGGCGGTAAGCAGTCCGAAGATCCATCGGCTCGCCGGCAAGATCGGCGACGGCGCGATCGTTCTTGTCGGCGTCGATCCGCAGTTCCTGCGGGCATCGCGACAGGAACTCGAGAAGGGGGCCGCGGAGAGTGGCAAGACTCTTAAGGAGAAGGGATTCCGCGTCGTCTGCTGGACCCCGTGCTCGATCCTGGACGACGGGCGTGCCGCGCGCAGCGCCGTCAAGGCGCACGTTGCCAGGATTCTGAAGCGTAAGCTGCCGTTCGAACTCGACGGTCCGACGATGGATGTGGTTAACAAGATCCGTCAGCAATATGAATATTACGAACACATGGTGGTCGGAACCCCGCACGGAGAGGTCGTTTCCGACGAACTGGTTGAGAGATTTGCGATCGCCGGTACGCCCGCAGAAGCGAGGGATCAGCTCCAGCGGCTGGCTGCGTCCGGCCTCGTGGACGAAATTGCGATTATTCCCCACACCCAGGATCCGAAGGACCGCGAGCGCATCATTCGTCTGGTGGGCGAGGTGATCCCTGCGGTCGCCAAGCGTCCCGGAGCGTAGACGCGGGGATGGCACGTCCCTGCAATCAGGCCCGGCACAACGGCGCCCGGGGGTTGCGTCGAATGCGTGCCAGTGGCTCTTCCCCTCGAATGCAAGCGCGCGGTAATCTAATGGTAGCTGGGTTTTAGGAAACAGAGCGTGGAGAACGTAACGTCATGAAGCTTTCCCGGCGACAGTTCCTACATCGGGCAACGGTGGCGGCGGCGCTGCCGGCTGTGCCAAAAATCGCAGGCGCGCAGGCGGCCTATCCGACGCGGAACGTGCGTGTCATCGTGCCGTTCGCGCCCGGCGGGCAGAGCGACGTGGTCGCGCGGCTCGTGGCGCAGAAGCTGTCGGAGCGGCTCGGCCAACAGTTCTACGTCGAGAACGCCGCCGGTGCCGGTAGCAGCATCGGCACTGGCCGCGCCGCGCAGTCGCCGCCGGACGGCTACACGATCCTGTTCGTCGACGGCATCGCTCACGTCGCCAACCCGGTCATCTTGCCCAAAGTGCCCTACGACCCGAACACCGATTTTGAGGCGGTCGCGATCGCCGCTACCACGATGCAGGTGCTCTCGGTCAATCCCTCGGTGCCGGCGAAGAATCTTCAGGAGCTTGTTGCGCTGATCAAGGCCAACCCGGGCAAGTACAACTACGCCTCAGCCGGCACCGGCACCGGCGCGCATCTCACCGGCGAACTGTTCCGCTCCGCGCTCAAGCTCGACATGGTGCATGTACCCTATGGCGGCGGCGGCCCCGCGATTGCCGCAACCGTCGCAGGCCATACGCCGATCTGCTTCGGATCGGCTGCGGCGACCATTCCGCAGCACAAGGACGGCAAGCTGCGCGCCCTCGCAGCCGGCGGCAAGAACCGGCTGAAGAGCCTGCCCGATATCCCGACCATCAGCGAGTCGGGCTACAAGGACGTAGAGTGTGATGCGGTCGTGGGTGTGCTGGCCCCAGCCAAGACGCCGAAGGAGATCGTTGCGCTGCTCAATCGGGAGATCGCCGCAGCGGTCGCCACGCCCGAAATACAGCAGCGACTGACCGCGCTCGGATTCGAAACCGCCAAGGCAACGCCCGAAGAACTGACCGCTTACCTCAAGGCGGACGGCGAACGTTGGGCGAAGATCGTCCGGGCTTCGGGCATCAAGCCGAATTGACGCCAGCCGCGCACGGGCGGCCGTCGCGCCATTCGGAGGCCAAGGCAAAGCAGCGCGCCGGGGGCGGCCGGCGCGCGGTCTGCACGCGCTGTCGCAGGACGGTGTGACGCACCTCGATCTGCCGCTGCTTGCCGAGCACATCTGCCGCGGAATCCGCACGCTTTAGACCGGTACACCAAGCTGTAAGCGCCCGCCGGAGCGCCGGGCAGGGGCCGCTAGAGCTTCACGCCTGCGCATGGCAAGCCTGCCGGTGAATTTGACAGGCGCCATGAAGATCGCATGCTATAGGTTCCGAGGACGCACGCCGTGACGGCCGACCAGAGCCGCCGACAGTGCAAATTTTATCCGTATGGGAGGTTCAAGATGTTGAGACTTTTGCTTGCGGTCTCGCTGTGCGCCGGATGGGTGCTGCACGGCGCCGATCCTGCCCAAGCCCAGTCCTACCCTAACAGGCCGATCCGGATGGTCGTGCCATTTCCGGCCGGCGGTCCGACCGACGCCATGGCGCGCATCATCTCCGACCGGCTGGGCCAGGCCCTCGGTCAAACGATTGTCGTCGAGAACCGCGGCGGCGGTGCGGGCGGCAGCATCGGTGCGAAATTCGTCGCAACCTCGGACCCGGACGGCTACACCCTCCTCATTACGCCGGGCGGCGCACTAACGACCGGCCCCGCGGTTCATGCCAATATCGGTTACGACCCAGTCAAGGCCTTCGTGCCGGTCTGCCAAGTGATGGATACCCCACAGGTCGTGGCTGTTCACGAGTCGCTGCCCGTGAAGTCGATGGCGGAGTTGGTCAGCTACGCCAAAGCCAATCCCGGCAAGGTCTCCTGGGGGTCGCAAGGCTTCGGCACCGCGCCACACCTCCTGGCCGAGCTATTCAAGCTCGAGGCGGGCGTGGACATCGTCCATGTGCCTTATCGCAGAACGGCTCCGATGCTGGCCGCCATCATTGCGAACGAGGTGCAGGTGGTCGCCGATCCGATGACCACCAGCTTGCCGCATATCCAATCGGGGAAGTTGCGCGCGCTCGCCGTCACCAGCAGCAAACGTAGTCCGAAACTGCCCGACGTTCCGACCGTGATCGAGGCCGGCTTTCCGAAGCTGGAAGCGACATTCTGGCTGGGTGTGGTGGCGCCGGCCGGAACACCCCAGCCGATCATCGACAAGCTCAATGCGGCGTTCCGCGAAAGCCTCGCACCGGCCGCGACCCGTGCTCTGCTCGACAAGGTCGGTGGCGAGGTCAAGATCGGCACGCAGGAAGAGTTCAGAAAAATGCTGGCGGATGAGCTGGCGAAGTGGACCGCCGTCGTGAAGGCTGCCAATATCAAGGTCCAATGAGAGTATAAAGTTCTAGGGCTTCCGGCTGGCGCCGGTGGCAATAACCTGCCCTCTCCGAAGTGTAGGATCAGCCATCGGCTGCCGGCGGGATGTCCGCCGCGGCACCGACGGTGACCTGCGGCGCACGCATGACCGTCATCGAACCCTCGTTTGACCATTCCTCCCGATACCCGAAATCTGCAATGCTCGGCGGCCGCGTCCCAACGGAGGCGCCGGCCGCGCATGGCGATGTTGAGCGATTGGGCCTGAATGCGTATCACCGGCGGCACGAACGGAGTGCAACGCCTCCCCGGGCAGCGGGGCTGGCCTGTCGAATCAGGAGTCATTCATGAGCGAAGAACAGACGGTCACCTACGAACTGGACGGCGAGGTCGCCCTCGTCGGCCTCAACCGCCCGGACAAACGCAACTGCTTCAATCCGCTGGTGATGAAGCAATTGCGCGAGGCCATCGAGCGGGCCGGCGAGGAGGCGAAGTGCGGCATCATCTTCGGTCATGGCGATAACTTCTGCGCCGGCCTCGACCTGCGCTGGGCGGCGGAGAACTGGAAGACCGGGCGCTCGGAGCGGCTGCCGTTCCAGTTTAATCGCAACACCTATTTCGAGGCGATGGCGCGCGGCAATATTCCCTTCATCGCGGCGCTCCACGGCGCGACGCTGGGCGGCGGCCTGGAGACGGCCGCCGCGGCGCACATCCGCGTGGCCGACGAGACCACGTTTTTCGGGCTGCCCGAGGGGACGCGCGGCATCTTCATCGGCGGCGGCGGCTCGGTTCGCGTCGCGCGGCTGATCGGCTTTGCGCGGATGCAGGACATGATGCTGACCGGCCGCGTGCTCAAGGTCGAGGAGGCGGAGCGCTACGGCATCGTGCAGTACATCGTGCCGAAGGGCGAGCAGATGGCCAAGGCCAAGGAGCTTGCCCTGAAGATCTGCAAGAACGCGCCGCTGTCGAACTTCGCCATCACCAACAGCCTGCCGCGCATCCAGGACCTCAATTACGACGACGGCCTGTATTTCGAGCGCATGGTCGCGGAATATACCCGCAGCCCAGAGTCGATCACGCGGCTCAATCAGTTCCTCGACAAGACCGCGCCGCGCGTCCGTCCGGACTGATGGCTCAAGAACAAGCGCGGCGCCGCGTGCGCAAGATGGGAGCGATCAATGGCTTTGCGTGACCACGCAATCGTCGCCTACGCCGAAACCAAGGTGATGGAGAAGAGCGACCGGGACGTGTTCGTCCTGGCGGGCGAAATGCTCGAATCGCTGCTCGACAGCACCGGCGTCGACAAGAATGAAATCGACGGACTCGTGGTCGCCGGCATGACCGGGACCGGCGCCGGCAACATTTTCTGGCCGCAGGCCATGGCGGACGTGCTGGGCCTCGAAGTCGGCTTCTGCGAGCAGGTGAACACGGGCGGTTGCTCGGTGTCGGGCAGCGTCGTCCGCGCCGCAGCCGCGATCGAATACGGGCTGTGCGACATCGCGTTCCTGTCGTTCGCCGACACCCACGTGTTGGTGGATAGGACCGACCACAGCCACACCTACCGGCGCGAATGGACCGATCCGTACGGGCTGATGGGCCCGCCTGGCGCCTTCGGCCTGCTCAGCCGCGCCTACGAGGCGAAATACGGTCTCGATTACCGCATGCTCGGCAAGCTCGCGGTGACCCAGCGCAACCACGCGCTGATGAACGAGAACGCCTGCGAGAAGCTGCGCGTGCCGATCACCATCGACGACTACATGAACTCGCGCATGATCGCCGATCCGATCCGGTTGCTGGACTGTGTGATGCGCGCCGACGGCGCCGCCGGCCTGCTGATGATGAGCCGCAAGAAGGCCAAGGAGAAAGGCCTCACCAAGAACATCATCCCGATCGGCTATGCCGAGCGCACCAACTACCTGGGCGGCGAGAACCTGGTCGACGTGACCAAGAGCGGCCATGCGATCTGCGGCGCGAAGGCGTTCGCGCAGTCCGGCCTCACCGTCAAGGACATGAAGTCCTTCCATCCCTACGACGACTTCATCATCGCCATCATGCTGCAGATGGAACAGCTCGGTTTCTGCAAGCCTGGTCAGGGCGTTGACTACATCCGCGAAACGAACTTTGCGTACGACGGCGACCTCCCGCTCAACACCGGCGGTGGACAGATCTCGGCCGGGCAGGCGGCATCCTCGTCGCAGAATCTGATCGAGGCGGTGCGGCAATTGCGCCGCGAGGCCGGCGATCGACAGATCAAGGACACCACGAATGCGCTGGTGACGGGTATCGGCTGGATCAATTACGCACGCAACTGGGGATCGAGCGCCGCGCTGGTACTGGTTCCGGAATGAGGCATTTCTCAATTTCTAAAAGTTCATGAGGCGGTCATGGCCAAAGCACTCAACGACACGCTCGACGTCAAACGCACCATCAAGCACTTCGATTTCTCGGAGCCCTACTGGGAAGGCTCGAAGCAGAAGAAGCTGATGATCCAGTACTGCAAACCGACGGGAAAATATCAGCACTTCCCGCGGCCGGTCAGCATCTTCACCGGCCGGCGGCGCGACATCGAGTGGCGCGAAGTGTCGGGCAAGGGCACGGTGTACTCTTACACCGTTACCGAGCGCGGTCCGCCGGCCTTCCGCGGTAAAGAGCCCTATGCGGTGGTCAGCGTCACGCTCGATGTCGGCGTCAACTTCCTGTCGAACATCGTCAACTGCTCCGCCGACCAGCTGAAGGTCGGCATGAAGGTGAAGCCGTACTGGCACCCGCTCGAGGACGGCACCCATCTCCTCATGTTCCAGCCCGACACATGAGCACCCCCCAGGAAGCGCGCGGGCCCAAGGCCGTCGCCAGGTTTCTGCGCCCGCGCTCGGTGGCCATCGTCGGCATGTCGGCGCGCGCCGGCAGCCCGGGCCAGGTCATCCTGCAATCCCTCAAGCTCAACGAGTTCGAGGGCGATATCCACCTGGTCGGCCGCAGCAACGAGCCGATCGAAGGCCTGCCCGTCCTGAAGAGCGCCGACGAGCTGCCGGAGGGCGTCGACCTCGCGGTCTTCACCCTGCCGGCTGCGGCTGTGCGCGAGTCGATCGAAGCCTGCGCCCGCCGCAAGGTCGGGTCGGCGATGATCTTTGCCGCGGGCTTCGCCGAGGTCGGTGACCAGGCGACCCAGGACGCCGTCACCACCATCGCGCGCTCGGCAGGGCTTGCGGTCGTCGGACCCAATTGCCTCGGCATCACCAACAACGTGGACCGCATGTGGCTGCACATGCTGTACGCGCGCGAGGCGAAGCGGGGCGTCGAGAACGGCATCGCCATCGTCGGCCAGAGTGGCGGGCTGCTGGGCCACTTCCAGCGCGCCGCCGACGGGCTCGGTTTGCCGCTGAGCTATGTGATCTCGACCGGCAACGAGGCGGGGCTCGAAAGTACCGATTTCCTCGAATTTCTGGCCGACGACAAGTCGACCCGCGTGATCGCGATGTACTGCGAGGAAATTCGCCGGCCGCAGGCGTTTCTCGCCGCCTGCCGCCGCGCGCGTGCCGCCGGCAAGCCGGTCGTGCTGATGCTCGCGGGCCGCGGCGCCAAGGCGCGCAAGGCCGCGCAGTCGCACACCGGCGCGCTGATCGGCGACTGGGCGACGATGCGAACCCAGGTCGAGAATGCCGGTGCGGTTGTCGCGCCGAACATGGACGAGATGATGGATCTGCTGCAGATCCTGGCGCGCTACCCGGAGCCCCCGACCAAGGGTCCCGGCATTCTCACGGCGTCGGGCGCCTATGTCGGTCTGACCAACGATTTCGCCGAAGACGTCGGGCTCGATCTGCCGGAGCTGGAACCGGCCACGCTGGACAAGGTCAAGGCGGTGCTTCCGAGCTTCGGCAACTACGGCAACCCGCTCGATGTGACGGCGGGGTTCTCGCCCGAAGGCCTTGCCGTCTCCGCCAAGGCGCTACTCGACGATGCCAATACCGGCATGCTGTTCATTTCGTTTCCGATCAGCGTCGCCCGGCCGATCGATCAGTTCAACAAAGGCATGCAGGGTTCGGACAAGCCGAAGGTCCTGGTCGCGCTCGGTGACAGCTGGCAGCTTGGTCCTGACGTGCTGCAGGCCGCCAGCGAAAGTCCGGCGGTGTTCTCGCGCTCGTCGGATCGTATGCTGCGGGCGATTACGCTCTATACGCACTACGGCCGCTCGCTTGCGCGCGGCCGTGTCGCTGCCAATCCCGCGCCGTTTCCGGGCATGCCGAAGCTCGGCAAGGGCACGCAGCCGGAGTGGCTGGGCAAGAAAGTGCTGGCTGCAGCCGGCATCAGCGTGCCGGCCGGCGAGCTTGCCCGCACCGCGGACGACGCGGCGGCCATCGCCCAGCGCATCGGCTATCCGGTGGTGCTGAAGGCGCAGGCTGCGGCGCTGTCGCACAAGACCGAAGCCGGCGGCGTCATGCTCAACCTCGCTGACGAGGCGTCGTTGCGGGCCGCCTGGACCACGATGCACGACCGCATCGCCAAGGCGGCGCCGGGTGTGACGCTCGACGGCTGCCTGGTCGAAAAGATGTCGTCCAAGGGCCTCGAACTGATGATCGGGGCGAAGCGCGATCCGGCCTGGGGCAGCGTGCTGCTGCTCGGCCTTGGTGGCATCTGGGTCGAGGCGCTGGGCGACGTGCGGCTGCTGCCGGTCGACGCCGACGAAACGCAGGTGCTCGACGCGCTCCACAAGCTGCGCACCGCCAAGCTGCTCACCGGCTTCCGCGGCGCGCCGCCCGTGGATGTTGGCGCAGTGGCGAAGGCCGTGCTGGCCATCGGCCGGCTGATGATGACCGTGCCGGAGATCGTCGAGGTCGACGTCAATCCGCTGATGGTGCATGCCGCCGGGCAGGGCGTCACCGCGCTCGATGCGCTGATCGTCACCCAGTAAGGATGCTCGGCGGCCGAAACACGCCGGGCTTCAAGACCGCTCCTACTCAATGATTGGCAGACCGGCGGCCTTCATTGCCTCTTTGTTGGCGACCCGGGATTTTTCGATCGCCTTCTTGAATTCTTCGGGAGTCGTACCGAGTGGCAGGATCGCGATTTTGTTCAGACGGTCCGCGATGATCGGGTCCTTGGCGGCCTCGATGGTTTTTTCCGCCAACAAGTCGACGATCTCCTGCGGTGTTCCAGTCGGCGCGAAGAAGCCATTCCACGATGAGGTGTCGAAGCCCGGAAAAGTCTCGGCGACCGTCGGGACGTTCGGCAGCTGCGGCAGCCGCTTCAAGGTCGAGACGGCGAGAATCTTGATGTGCTTGTTTTCGGTGTGATGCATCAACTCGGAAGCGTTGCCGAAATACATTTCGACTTCACCCGCCGCGAGACCGGACATCGCCGGGGCGCCGCTCTTGTAGGGCACCGCCACCATGTCGAGCCCGGCACGAGCGATGAACAGTGCGGTGTTGAGGTGGACGTTGCCGCCGATCCCTGCGGTCGCAAAGTTCAGCTTGCCGGGGTTCGCCTTCACATACGCGATGAATTCCTGCAGCGTATTGACGGGGAGTGAGGCCTTGATGCCCAGGAGGTAAGGCCCGGCGCCGAAGATACTGATCGGCACGAAATCTTTTTGCGGATCGTAGCTGACCTTCTGCAACATCGGGATGTTGATGATCTGCGTTGAGGCCCCGAACAGCAGCGTGTAGCCATCCGGTTGTGCCCGCGCGACGCCGATGGCGCCGATCGATCCGCCGCCGCCCGGACGATTCTCGATCACGAATGACTGGCCGAGCTTGGCCGCGAGATATTGCCCGGCCAGCCGCGCCATCATGTCGGTGTTGCCGCCGGGCGAGTAGGGAACAATCACGGTGACGGGTCTCGTCGGCCAGGCGGCCGCTCGCGCCCGGCCCGTCAAGGCTGTAAGTGCGGCCGCGCCGGCGCCGAAGCAGGCGGCGCGGCGCGTCAACGATAGGAGCATGCCATTGCGGCGGTCGGTTCGTTGCACGTTATTCCTCATCCAATGCTGAAGGTTTGGTCGCATGCCTCGTATCAGGCACAAAGCGTGCCATCCGGGGCGGCGAGCCCCGCCCGTCAGGTCAATTTGCGGTTGAGTCAAAATGCCGATGCGTCGCGCGACCTGAACGACCGCCGCAGTTGCAGCGGCGCAATTCGCGCTATCGAGTGCGCTGGATCCGCGTCGCTTATAACTCCCGCCCTGCAATCCCGGCTTTTGCGTAGAGGTCCTTGATGTGCGCCTTCACACCTTCGGAGGTCGTGTCGGTAGCGGGCGCGATTGACCAACCGACCGTCGCGCAGGCGTGCTTGGCCATCTCCTCGTCCTGTTGAGAGGTGCCGCCGGAGATGCCATAGGCGCCGACGAGAGTATCGCCTTTGAAGATCGGCGCACAGCCGCCGGAAGCGACGACAAGACCGCCCTTCATGATCGACGTTGCGACCAGCATTTGCGGGTTGCGCTCCATGAACCATTTCTGGATCACCAGGCCATCGGGAAAGCGTGGGCTCATGCTGCGGAAGGCGACATATAGGCCTTGGCGTGGGCGGTTTCGGGCGTGATGAAGCCGGCTTCGTCCATGCGTTCGAGCGCGATCAGGTGGCCTTCGGCGCCAACCACCGCCATGGAAACAGGAGCCCCGATTTCCAGCGCCTTGCTGGTGACGGCATCGAAGAAGGGTCGGCATTCGGCTGCGGTGATGCGGGACATATTCGATCCACTTCGGAGTTGAACGAGAGGGCAGCTCAGGGGGATCAAAAAAGACAATGGCCGTGACGAGCACGGCCATCGATCGCAAATCCGGGCTGCGGCACCAGGCCGACGCCGTGTCTACCGGTAGATCGGCTGAGGCAGGGATCCCGTCCGTGCAGGCGTGGCCGGCTTGCGCGGGTTCGAGCCGGCGATTTCCTCACGCTTGCGCTCCGGCGCTTCCAGGTTGCCGCGCGCCTTCTTGATCGCTGCGAGGGTACGGCCGTCGAGATAGTAGACGTCGTGCCGCATCTGCAGCTTGCCGGCATCGTCGACGAAGGCGGTCTGATAGGTCAGGTGGACCCAGATCATGGTCGGCAAAACCTGCAGGTTGCGCTCGGAGCCGCCGTACATGCGCTGGATCCGGTCCGCGCTCCAGTGCTCGCCGGGCCGTGCGATCTTCAGCAGAACCTCCGCATATTTCGCCGGATCCTGCACCCGCATGCAGCCATGGCTGTAGGCTCGCGAAGTATGCGCGAAAAAATTCTTGTCGGGCGTGTCGTGCTGGAAGACCGAGAAGCGGTTGTTGATATTGAAGCGCACGCGACCCAGCGCATTGCCGGCGCCCGGCGGCTGAGTGATGGTCACGCCGCCGCCGCGATCGTAGCTAACGCGCAGGCCCATGCGGTCGAGCACCGTCGGATCCTGCGCGAGCGCCGGAAGGTACTCGTTGCGCACGATGGACTGCGGCACCGTCCAGGTCGGATTGACCGTGATGGACTTCATCGTCTCGCTCAGCAGCGGCGTCGCCATGCTGGGCTTGCCGATCACGACCCGCGTCGTCCACACCTGCTTGCCGCTCTGCATGACCTTGAGGGTGAAATCCGGAAGGTTCACGACCACATGGCTGGTGCCGAGGTCGCGCGCATACCAGCGCCAGCGCTCCATGTTGGCGACGATGACCTCGATCTGGCGGGCCTCGCTCTTCGTTGCCGTCGCATTGCCGCGCAGCTCAGCGAGCTTGGCCTTGAGCCTGCGATATGCTTCGTGTTGCGGGCCGTAGAGGTCCAGCGCCTTGCCGGCATCGTCGGCATTGGCCACGGTGTTGAGAACGTCAGCGGGCTCAGGCGCGGCCTGCGGCAGTTCGATGTTGCGGCTGACCCGGTTGTAAGGAAAACGGCCGGCCTGCAGGTGGCGCGCGAACGTGAGGACGGCGCGCGTGAGGCGCAGGTCGGCTTCGGCCAGCGCATCCGGCCCAGGGCCGGCAAAGCTCGGCGTGCGATATTCGCCGGAGTCGAGGCCATCGGCATCAGCCTGTTTGAGGCGCGCGACGACCGATGCGGCGCGCGCGGTCTCGATGCCCCTTTCGATCCAGAGCGGCGCGAAACTGCGTCCGCTGTAGAACGCCTCGACCGCAGCGCGCTCATTCGAGCTGGCGAACAATTTGTCCGCCCCGGCGGCGAAGAGATCGCGGATGTTCTCCGCAATGGGACGATCGGCGGGATCGAGCGATGCCAACGGATCGGGCGGCGGCGCAGGCTCGAACGCGGTTGCCGTACCGGCAGTCGTAGCGTTCACGGTCGCAATGTCGGCGGTCGCTGGGTTGGAAGTGGCTGCGTCCGGCAAAACGTCGGCTGCGGCGATCGCCTGCACGTCGCTCGCCGTTCCGTTGATTGTGGGGGTCGCTACCGTCGCCCGGTTGGCCACCGTCATGGGGACGGTCGTTCGCGCGACGCTGGCGTGGGAAACTTCCAGCCACGACTGGTCGTTCGGCACCGTCGCCATCGGCGTGGCAGCGTTCTTCGCCATGCTGACCAGCGGAGCGGCCAGGATGAGGGCCATGGCGGTGCCCGCCATGATGCGGAAACGTCGATTACTCATGGGAAACTCCCCGATCGTTTCATCTGACGGGCGCACGAATGCCGTCTGCGCTCCCGAGGGAGTGCGCTGGCCGACACAAGCCGCCGAAAGTCAGGAAAGGGCCGCCTCCTGCCAAATCATTCCCCGGCACGAGGCTTTCAGGCAGTTAGTCGCGCCGGAGAGGCGAAAGGTTCAAATGACGGCGCCTCTGGCGCCCGCGAACACGGTTAATATTCTAAATAAATATTTGATTTTGCGGGAGATTTTGCCTTGATGGCGTCGCCGCTCGGCCTGGCCGCGCGCTTACGGCAGCGGTGGGAAACCGAACACCTCGGCGGGATTGTCCACGAAGATGAGCTTGCGAGTTTTTTCGTCCGGCACCCAGTCCAGCATCATGTCGAGCAGCGCCACGTCGTTCGGCATCGGCTTGAAATATTGCGGATGCGGCCAGTCCGAGCCCCAGAGCAGGCGGTTGGGTGCGTGATCGACGAGCTTATGGACGAGCGGATCGGTGTCGGAGAATGGGAAATTGTCCTGCTTGGAGATTCTGGGTGACAGCTTCACCCAGCAGCGGCCGGTATCGAGGCATTGCAGCACGAATTTGAAGCCGTCGCCGTCGATCCCCTTGCTTGGATCGACGCCGCCCATGTGCTCCAGCACGAATCGCCCGGGCGTGTTGAGAATTTGCGGCTTCCACGCATCCATCTCCGGCTCGTCGGCCCGGTGCAGATAATGCATCGACCAGCCACGCTCGCCGGTGCGCGCCACCATCGTCTTGTCGATCGTCTTGGTCAGCCGCCAGGTGATGCGATAGCCAACGACGCCCGCATCGGTGAGAATGTCGAGCTCGCCGTCGGTGATCTCGGGCCACGGTACGATGACCGAGCGGATCCGGTCGCGGAGGCAGTTCTGGGCGTGCAGCGCGATCTCGTAGTTGTGCTCATACATCATCGAGATGACGTGCAGGCCGCGAGACAGTCCGAGCGCGTCTTGCATTTTCAGCCAATCCTCGATCGGCGTGTCTTCGAACTCCAGATGACTGAATACGTGGTTCGGCTTGAGGGTGAACTGCTTCTGCGGGCCAATGAAATGAAAGTGGCAGTCGCAGGCGCCCGGCGGCAATTTCAGCTTCGGCTTCGGATAGCTACGGTCGATCTTGGGAGAGAAGGGAAGGGAGGTCACGGCGGACTTGCCTCGGCTGCAAAAGTAGCGGCGCGCGATTGCTTGTTTGATTGCAGACTCGGTATACCATTTCAAGCATCGGGACTGCAGCGCGGAGGCAACGGCGGATGAAGGCGGCATTCATCGAACGGTTCGGCGGACCGGAAGTTTTGCAATTTGGCGACTTGCCCGATCCGGTCTCCGGTCCGGGCGAGGTCGTGATCGACATCGCGGCCGCCAGCATCAACGCGGCGGACTGGAAGGTGCGGCTGGGCGACTACAAGCACACCAAGTTTCCGCTGATCCCCGGGCGCGATTTCTCCGGCGTGGTCAGCGCCGTCGGCGAAGGCGTCGACGATGTCGCGGTCGGCGATGCTGTGTTCGGCGTTTGCGCGGCCGGCCAGGAGGGCGCCTACGCGGAGAAGATCGCCGTCAAGGCCGCGATCGTCGCCAAGAAGCCGGACGACCTGTCGCACATCGACGCGGCCGCCTTGGCGCTTACCGGCATCACGGCCATGAGCGCGATCGAAGAGACGCTGAAGCTGCAGCGCGGCGAGAAGATTTTGATCCAAGGCGGGGCAGGGGGCGTTGCCGGCTTTGCCATCCAGCTTGCCAAGCATCTCGGCGCCCATGTCGTCACCACGGCCAGCGCGGCGAACCACGACTATGTCCGCAGTCTTGGCGCCGACGAAGTCATCGACTATAACGCCCGCGACTTCACCCAGGCGGTCTCTGGTTGCGACGCGGTGTTCGACACCGTCGGCGGCGACGTGGCGTTACGCTCCTTCGCGGTGCTCAAACCGGGTGGCCGCGCAGCCTTCGTCGCTTCCGGTTTGCAGGCGCCAAAGCCCGAGCGCAGCGATGTCACGTCGCTACGTCCGCCGGTCGCACGCGCGCGCCGGCCGCTCGAACGCATTGTCGAGCTTGTCCGGGCGGGCGCCGTGCGCGTTCCGGAGATCAAGCTCTATCGCTTGTCCGAGGCGGCCGACGCCCACCGGCTGAGCGAGTCGCGCCACTTCCGCGGCAAGCTCGTCTTCCAAATCCGTTGAAATTCAGTCCGAGGAGCTGAACGCCGGAGGCATGGCCCGGCGTCAGCTTGCCAGCCCCGTCTGCTGTGCGCGTCTCAGGCCCAGTCCCAGGATGTTCTGCAGCAGATCAGGATATTCGAGGCCGACGTGACGGGCTGCGGCGGCGAACTCCTGGCTCTCGGCAATCTCCGGATTGGGATTGGCTTCGAGGAAATACGGAATGCCGTCGTTCGATAGGCGAAAATCGATGCGGGCATAACCGTCGAGCTCCAGAGTCCGGAATATCCGCTTCGCGGAGCGCTCGATGCGGGCGCGCACGTCGGGCGCCAGGTCCTTGGCCGGCCCATGCAGGAGACCCCAGCGCTCCTGATAATCGGGATCGTGTTTGACCTTTTCGGTGGCGATCGGCCAGGCGCCCTGCGCCATGTTGCTCAATTCAAGCTCCCAGATCGGCAGCACGCGCAGCCGCTCGTTGCCGAGCACGCCGACGTAGAGTTCGCGCCCCTCGATATACTGCTCCGCGATCGCCGCGGTGCCGATCTTCTCGTGGATGAACGTGACCCGCTCCGCCAGCTTCTCGTCGCTATCGACGACCGAGGCCTGCGAAATGCCCCAGGACGCGTCCTCGTTCAAACTCTTGACGATCAGCGGCAGCGACAGCCGCTTGGGACGTTTGATCTTGTGGCGCTTCGGGAACACCGCGAAGGCCGGAACCGGAATCCGGTGGTAGTGAACGAGCGTCTTGGACAGATCCTTGCCGCGCGCCAGCATCAGGCCGCGCGGATTGCATCCGGTGTAGGGGACGCGCAACAGCTCCAGATAGCTCGCGACGTTCTGATCGTAAATCACTTCGCCGTGAAACTGCTCAAGCAGCGTGAAAACCACGTGCGGTTTCCAGGTGTCGATCTCGTCACGGATTGGTTTGAGTTCGTCGTGCACCCCAAGCGGACGAACGTCATGCCCGGCCGCCCGCAACGTGCTGACGACGTCGTATTCGGTCTTCCAGACATTGATCTCCTGCTCGGTGTACCCCTTGCTTGACTCAGGTGGTACCAGGTCAGGATGGACAAGTACGAGCACTCGCAGTGGCTTCATAACGCGATCCATTTGCGCCGAAATGGGCCGAAGAGCGAATGTACGGTCTTGGCGGTCAACAACACGGTAAACTCCGCCATCAATTTTCGCTCCGGACCAACCGCACGCAGGTTCAATTCCCGGCAACGGATTATCATGTCATCGAGAATTGCGTCCAGCGTCAGCTGATACTCGCCGGTCCATTTTGAAACCAGTTCTCTGATCTTCTTGCGATTGCGTCTGATGAACAGCGAGGCCGCCTGCGAACGGCGGTGTCTGGGATCGGCAGAGAACAACCTGAGCAGATCGCGATCATATGTCTTCGGTGTGTCGAAAGCGTAGAGCGCCTGCTTCTTCCGGTAGTGTTCGCCGAGAGTTTGCGTGAGTTCGTTGAGTGGATCGACACGCTCGCGCCGGTTCAGCAGCGGCGGCGTGCCGGCGATCTCGGCCATAAGTTCGTCGACATATTCGAGTTTCTTCAGCGCTGGCCAGCCTGCGTAGCGCGTGCGCCAATTCGATCGAGGCCGCAGCCACACTGCAAACGTTTCGGCAAAGTCCTCGTCCGGATGACTTTGCGCATACCACAGCCGCAGATGCTGGACGAAATTCCGGCTCGCCGGGTTGGGCCGGTAGAAGGTCGGGTAGTGTCGCGACGACGGACCGAACAGCCGTTGCCAGCGGCGATGGCGATGGAGCTGATATGCGTTCTGGATCACGTGGCCGGCTTCGTGGCGGAGAATCCGCATGCACTCGGACCAGGTGCCGCCTTCGACGTCGAGGATGATCTTCTTTTCAAGCTGCATCAGCCGGGGATGCGCCAGATAGAACGGAAACGCGATGCCGGAGGTGTGGTCGGGGCAGAACCACTCGCTGGAAATCCACGCATAGGGCTTCACCCGGATGTCCCGTTCGGCAAGCTCTTCGTGCAAGGTCTCGAGGCAATCCTCGAGCCAGGTTCCCCTCAGCGTGAGCCTGAGATCGCGGAAGCGCAGCTTGAGCAGTTGCTCGTCGGAGAGAGTGGCCCAGGGAAACGTCTTGCGTGCCATGAACACTAGAAATCCGAGCTTGGCGCCTGCTTCGGCTCGAACTCGGGCATCGCGAAAATCCTCACGCTGCCTGACTGTGGCGATGCACGTCCTTCACGTCGGTGAAGGCGATGCCGACATTCTGCTTGCCGGTGTAGTCGAGATCGAAGGCGTTGCGGGCGAGAAAGACCACGTCGCCGTCGAGGTCCTCGGCGATCGCCGAGCGGTGCTTGCCGACGAACTGATCGATCAGCTTGCGGTCGTCGGACGCAATCCAGCGGGCGAGCTGAAACTCGGCGGTGTCCCAACTGATTTCCAGGCCATATTCGTTGGCAAGGCGCGCCTTGAGAACGTCGAGTTGCAGCGGTCCGACGACGCCGACCAGCGCCGGCGAGCCGTCGGTCGGGCGGAACACTTGCGCGACGCCTTCTTCGGCCAGTTCCTGCAGTGCCTGCTTCAGCTTCTTGGCGCGCATCGCGTCCGGCAGCCGGATGCGCCGCAGGATCTCCGGCGCGAAGCTCGGAACGCCGAGGAAGTTGAGGTCCTGGCCTTCGGTGAGCGTGTCGCCGATCCGCAGCGTGCCGTGATTGGGAATGCCGACCACGTCGCCGGCGTGCGCCTCGTCGGCGAGCGCGCGGTTCTGCGCAAAGAAGAACTGTGGTGCGTGCAGGCTGATCGACTTTCCGGTGCGCATCTGCTTGACCTTCATGCCCCGCGTCAGCTTGCCGGAGCACAGTCGCACGAAGGCGATGCGGTCGCGGTGGTTCGGATCCATGTTGGCCTGGATCTTGAACACGAACGCGCTCATCGACGGCTCGGTGGCGGCGACGCTGCGGCGGTCGGCCTGCTGCGCACGCGGCGGGGGCGCCAGCGCGGCGAGCGCATTGAGCAGGTCGCCGACGCCGAAGTTCTTCAGCGCGCTGCCGAAGAACACCGGCGTCAGGTGGCCCTCGCCGAACGCCTGCGCGTCGAACGGTTTGCACGCCTCCCGCACCAGGTCGAGTTCGCCACGGATCGCCTCGGCGTCGAGCGCAGGGTTGAGCGCGGCGATTTCCGCGACGGTCATCTTTCGCAGCGTGCCGGCCTCGCCGGCGTCGCCCTCCAGCAGGCGCACGCCGCCGGTTGCCACATCGACGGTGCCGACGAAATCGCGGCCGCGCCCGACCGGCCAGGTCATCGGCGCGGTGTCGAGCGCCAGCGTCTTTTCGATCTCGTCGAGCAGGTCGAAGGGATCGCGGCTCTCGCGGTCCATCTTGTTGATGAAGGTGATGATCGGGATGTCGCGCAGCCGGCAGACCTCGAACAGCTTGCGGGTGCGCGGCTCGATGCCCTTGGCGGCGTCGATCACCATCACGGCCGAATCGACCGCAGTCAACGTGCGGTAGGTGTCCTCCGAGAAGTCCTCGTGGCCGGGCGTGTCCAGCAGGTTGAACACCCGGCCGTCGTACTCGAACGTCATCACCGAGGTGACGACCGAAATCCCGCGCTCGCGCTCGATTGCCATCCAGTCCGAGCGGGTGGAGCGCCGGTCGCGCTTGGCCTTGACCTGACCGGCGAGCTGGATCGCGCCGCCGAACAGCAGCAGCTTCTCGGTCAGCGTGGTCTTGCCGGCGTCCGGGTGGGAGATGATCGCGAAGGTGCGGCGGCGCTCGACCTCGCTGGCGAACGGCGAGGGGGCAGGGACACCTTCCGGACGATGGGTCGCAATATTCATGGTGGGGTGGATGTGGCAGTTTCGGTCCGCCCGATCAAGCCGCGCTGGACTAGCGGGCGTTTCATCCCGTTAACCCGCGACTGACAGGATGCGCCGCAGCCCGCGCTGGGACGGGCGGATGAGGGGAGTGCACCCGCCATGACACTCGGCACCGACTACATCCTGAGCGCCCTGGCGGACGAGGGGCTGAGCCATTTGTTCATGGTTCCGGGCGGCCTGGTCGACCCCTTCCTGCCGGCGCTCGCCCGGCAGACGCGGCTCAATCCGGTGATCGCCGCCCATGAGGGTGGGGCGGTCTACATGGCGGACGGTTATGCCCGCGCCAGCGGAACCTTCGGCGCGGCGCTGGGGATCGGTGGCCCCGGCTGCTGCAACATGGCGACCGCGGTCGCGGCCGCCAGCACCGACGCCTCGCCGCTGCTGGTGATGACCGGCGAGGTCCCGGTGGACATGGAGGGCAGGGGCGCGTTCCAAGATGCCAGTCAGGCGACGCTCGACGATACCGCCGTCATGGCGCCGTTGACCCGGCTCTCCAAGACTGTCGCCGACAGCCGGAACCTCAACCACTGGTTCCGCCACGCGTTGACAAAGATGTGGACGCAGCCCGGGCCGGTCCATCTGTCGCTGACGCACGACGCGCTGACCGGCGAGTGCGATGCCCGCGACCTCAAGGTCGCAGGCTATTTTGCCGGGGTCGCGCCGCTGAGCCGGGGTCCGGCGACCCGTGCCCTTGACCTCCTGGCCAGTCGCAAGCCGGCGAAGATCGCGATCCTGGCGGGTGCCGGTATCGAGCACGATGGGGCGGCCGCGCGGCTGAAGCAGTTCGCCGACCTCTGGGCGATCCCGGTGGCGACCACGCTTCGGGCGAAAGGCGTGTTTCCGGAGGATCACGATCTCTCGCTTGGTGTGTTCGGCTATGCCGGCACGCGCCACGCCACTGGCGCTATCCTCGGTAGCGATCTCGAATGCCTGCTGGTGCTGGGTTCGGGCTTCAACGAGCGCGACACCATGCACTGGACGTTGCGGGAGCGCTCCAAGGCGCTGATGATCCACGTCAACACCGACATGGACGAGCTGACCGCCCACGGCGATCTCGGCCACGTGGTGCCGGGCAGTTGCCATGCGTTCCTCGACCTGATGCTCGAATCCACCGATCGCATCGCGCCCGCTCTGGATGCCGGTGCGCCGAGCCGGCGGGACTGGCTGGCGCGCATCAAGTCCGGGCCCCGGCTCTATGACGTGGAGAACACCAGCCGCCCGGGCCGCCCGATCCATCCGGCGACCGCCATCACGGCGTTGCGCAAGGTGTTCCCGCGCGACGGCATCGTGCTGGTCGATTCCGGCGCGCACCGCGCCTTCGCTGGGCACTACTGGAGCGCCTACGCGCCGCGCACTTACATCTCGGCGACCAATCTTGGGCCGATGGGCTGGGCGATCCCGGCCGCCGTCGGCGTGCAGTGCGCCCGGCCCGACCGGCGGGTGGCAGTGATCACCGGCGACGGCTGCATGCAGATGCACGGCATCGAGGTGCAGACCGCGGCGCGCTACGGCCTGCCGGTGCTCTTCTTCGTCATCAACAACGGCGCGCTCGGCAATGTCTGGCTGCGCGCGCGCCAGTACGGCGCGCTGCCGTCCGAACTGACCAGCATTCCGGATCATGACTGGGCGGCCTTCGGCCGGTCGCTCGGCGCGCAGGGCTTCACCGTACGCGATCCGGCCGAGCTTGAGGACACCTGCCGCAAGGCGCTCGCCGCCGGCACCGCGGCGGTGATCGACATCAAGGCCGACAAGGACTGCGTCACGCCAGTCTATGACTTCAATGCCGGTGCGCGCGCCTGGTCCTATCACGAGTAGCGGAGGCCACCATGACGGTCCTCGACATGAACCCGGCGACGCTGCCGGCCGCAGCGCGTGCGCTGTACGAGACCATGGCGGCGCGGCGCAACGCCCGGGGCGAGCACTTCGGCGGGCCCTATGTGGCGCTGCTCAATCATCCGGAACTCGCCCGCCGCATCGAGGAGCTGGGTTTCTTTCTCAAGTTCGAGGGCGTGCTGCCGCGCACCGTCTACCAGTTCATCGTGCTGACGATCGCGCGCACGACCGGCGCGGATTACGAATGGCACGACCATATCGAACATGCACGGGCGGCAGGTCTGCCGGCCGACGTGATCGACGCGGTCGGTACGGGCCACGCTGCGACGCTGCCCGAACCCTACGCACTCGTTCACGCCATCCTGGCGAAGACCACCGCGTGGCAGATCGTGCCCGACGATCTCCAGGCGCGCGCCGCCGCGCAGTGGGGCAAGCCGGGGCTGGTCGAACTCGTGGTGCTGTCCGGGTTCTACCAGATGTTCGCCGCCGTCAACCAGGCCTTCGACATTCGACCCGGCAAGTAGCCGCAACGCTCCTTCCGCGCGTCACGGCCGGATTCGTTATGACGCGCCCGCGCCGCACGCATTCCCTTCCCCGCAAGCGGGGGAGGGAGCGCACCGCCGGTTTGGTGACGTGGGGGCCGGCGTTGGTATCACTGCACGGAGCCTGCGGGGCTGTGTCCGGTGCCGATGTTCTGCGCGAGCTTTGCGAGCATGGCCGCCGCCCATGTGGGACCGTTCTGATGCACCATGCGCGGGAGCATCTCGGCCAGCATGACGGTAACGAGCGTCTCGTTCGGAATCCCGGCGGCTTCCAATTTCGATATGGCCTCCGCCAGGAGGGAACGGGCTTCCTTGAATCGCAACGGCAGATGGCTCTCATCAAGCTCGTCGGGTGCATCGAGCATGCGGTCGCGGAGCCGATCGAGCGGGGTGCGCGTCATGCGGCACCCGCGGTCCAGGCGGGGAACGGGTCCGGCAATCGACGCCAGGATTCCGGTGTGAAATGGTTTGGATCGCCCACCAGGCAGGCGTCCAGTCGCCGCCGAATGGCCGCTTCATCCATGGGATCGGTGCCGATGAACACGATTTCCTGACGGCGGTCGCCCCAGACCGGATCGAAGTAGGGCTTCATGCTTTCTTGCCAGCCGGCATGGTCGGGCCACCGGTTCTTTGGAACCGCGGCCCACCACAATCCACGCTTGGAGGTGCGGATCATGGCGCCCGCCTGTGCCAGTTCGCCGACGAATTGCGGTCGCGTCGCAAGCCAGAAGAAGCCCTTGGCGCGGATGACGCCCGGCCAGGATTCGTTGCAGAACCGCTGAAAGCGCACCGGATGAAACGGCTGGCGGGAATGGTAGACGAACGACCGTACGCCGTATCGTTCGGTTTCCGGGACATGGTCCTTGAAGCCATTGAGTTCCTTGAACCACAGCGGGTGCTGCTCAGCCTTTTCGAAATCGAACCGCCCGGTGTGCAGCACCTCGTGGAGGGGCACCTCTCCGAAGTCCGCCTCGACGATGCGCGCGTCCGAATTGAGCGAGCGGACAATGGCGCGGGTGAGTTCGCGGCGGTCCGGAGACGCCAGGGATATCTTGTTCAGGACGATGACATCGGCAAACTCGATCTGCTCGACCATGAGATCGACGAGGGCGCGCTCGTCGTCTGGGCCTGCGACCTCGCCGCGGTCGCGCAGGAAATCGTGGCTCGCATAGTGAGCGAGAAGATTTGCGGCGTCGACGACCGTCACCATGGTGTCAAGACGCGCCACGTCCGAAAGGCTGGTGCCGTCTTCGTCGCGGAATTCGAAGGTTGAAGCGACCGGGAGTGGTTCGCTGATGCCGGTCGATTCGATGACCAGAGCGTCGAAACGTCCGCTTTCCGCTAGCTTTCGCACCTCAATGAGCAAGTCCTCGCGCAGCGTGCAGCAGATGCATCCGTTGGTCATTTCGACGAGGGTCTCTTCGGTGCGCCGCAGCCCGCCGTCCTGACGGACGAGCTCGGCGTCGATGTTGACCTCGCTCATGTCGTTGACGATCACCGCGATCCGCTCGCCCTCCTGGTTGGACAGCATGCGGTTGAGCAGGGTGGTCTTGCCGGCGCCAAGAAATCCCGAGAGCACGGTCACGGGCAGACGAGAATCGGTCGTGGTCACGCTGGTTCCCCCTCACGGCTGACCTAGTATATGTTACGTTATAACATAACAAATATCAAAGCAAGAATTTCCGGCCGAGGGAGCGACCGATACTCGGCTGCCGTCACCAACGGATGCCGTCATCGACGAATTTGCCGAGACCGCCTCGACCCGCCACACGCGCCCGGCGACCACGAACCGAGAGGCCAGGGCGCACGTGCGGTCTCAAACCGATCGCGGATCAAGAAACCGCGAGCGGCCCGTGGTCGTCGCAGTGTTCGCCATGCGGATGATGCAGCCGGCCGTTCACGAGGTAATCGACATGATCACCGTGCGGGACCGCCTCGTGACCGCAGCCCGGCCCGTGGGTATGGTCCCCGCAATGAACTTCCGGCGTGCAATGCGCAGGGTTCGTGCCGTCAACGGCGATCACATGCTCGTCAACGTGATCGCCGTGCATGTGGTGCAGGTGGCCGTCGTGAAGATAGTCGACATGGCCATCGTGCCGGACTGCAGTGTGTCCGCACCCAGGACCGTGCTGGTGCGAATGGTCGGCATGCTTCTTTTCGCTACATCCCGTCATGGGTTTGCCTCTCTGTTCGGGCTTCCGGCGACGGTGCGATACTGCTGCCCAACGTTTCGCCGCGCGCGCCCAGGAGCATTCCATCAGACCGTTGAGGATGGAATGTGACCGGATGGGCTTTTCAACATCGAATCCGGAGGAAGACCCAGTCCTGAGTCCTAACGAGCATCGCCTGATGGCTTCGCGGCCGCGAGGCCACGGCTCATGACGCGGGCAAGGCGGGCCGAGAAAGCGCGGGGATCGTCCGGCTGGTCGCCGTCGAGCACGCGCGCCTCATCGAACAGCAGATGCGCGGCGTCCTCCTTGAAGGCGCGGTCGCCGTTGTCGAGCTTTGCAAGTGCGACCACCAGCTCGTGCTTCGGGTTGACTTCCAACACCGGCTTGGCGGCGGTCTTGATCCGGCCGGCGCCGGCCAGAAGCTTCTCCAGCTGCCGGTCGGGCCCGACGTCGGACGCCACCAGGCACACCGCGCTGTCGGTCAGCCGGTCGGTCGCGCGCACATCGGAGACTTCGTCGCCCAGCGGCTGCTTGATGAAGGCGATCAGGTTCGTCACCGCCTCGTCCGCCGCCGGCGCGGCCTCGTCCTTGGCGTCGGTGCGCGGGATCAGCGCAAGATCGGCCGCGCCCTGGGTCACCGACTTGAACGGCTTGCCGTCGAACGCCGGCGCCGACGTCACCCAGAAGCTGTCGACCGGGTCGGCGAGCAGCAGAACTTCGACACCGCGGGCGCGGAAGCCCTCGAGATGCGGCGAGGTCTTGAGCCGTTCGAGGTCGCTGCCGGCGAGATAGTAGATTGCGGTCTGGTTCTCCTTGAGCGCGCCGACATACTCCTTCAGGCTGCGCACGCCTTCGCCCGAGGCTGTGCTCTTGAAGCGCGCCAGCGCCAAGAGCGTGTCGCGGCGTTCGAAATCCTCGTAGATCCCCTCCTTCAGCACCGAGCCGAAGTTGTCCCAGACCTTGGCGTAGGTCTCGGCATCGCTGTCGGCGAGCTTTTCCAGGTCGCCAAGCACGCGCCCGGTCACGCTCTTCTT
Source organism: Xanthobacteraceae bacterium (assembly GCA_050179645.1). Taxonomy (GTDB): domain Bacteria; phylum Pseudomonadota; class Alphaproteobacteria; order Rhizobiales; family Xanthobacteraceae; genus VAZQ01. Next base: position 41,546 of record JBFXEX010000029.1, read on the forward strand.
GATCGCCGACAGGATCGGGCTGGTCTGAATCATTTCGCGTGAGACGTTAAGCGGAAGGTCCGCGGAATCGACAAGCCCGCGGACGAAGCGCAGATAGCGCGGCAGGATCTCGGCGTCGTCGGTGATGAACACGCGTTTGACGTAGAGCTTGATACGGCCCTTGCGGTCGGGATCGAACAGGTCGAACGGCCGCGAGCCCGGCACGAACATCAGCGCGGTGAACTCGTGGCGGCCCTCGGCACGGTAATGCACCGTGAGCGCCGGCTCGTCGAACTGCCCGGCGATGCTGCGGTAGAAGTCGGTATAGTCGGCCGGCGTGATCTCCGACCGCGGCTTGGTCCACAGCGCGCCGCCGTCGGAGATCTCCGCGGGCTCGGCGCCGGGCTTTTCAACGAAAGTGATCGGCACCGGCACGTGGCCGGACTGTGCCTTGACGATGCGCTCCAGGTTCCAGCGTTCGGTGTAGGACTTGGCGTCCTCCATCACGTGCAGGGTGACGCGCGTGCCGCGCTGGGGCGCCTGGTCGAGCGCGACGGGAGCGACCGAGAACGTGCCCTGGCCGTCCGACGACCACAGCCAGGCCTCCTCTGAGCCGGCGCGGCGGGAGACGACGTCGACCCGGTCGGCGACCATGAAGGCCGAATAAAAGCCGACGCCGAACTGGCCGATCAACTGGGCGCCTTCGCCGCCCTTTGCCGCCTCGACCTGCTCCATGAAGGCGCGGGTGCCGGATCGCGCGATGGTCCCGAGCGCCTCGACGATCTCGTCGTGGCTCATGCCGATGCCGTTGTCCTCGCACGTGATCTGCCGCTTGTCGGGATCGACCGCGATGACGATGCGCAGCTTGGGGTCGTCGCCGAGCAGAGCGGGGTGGGCGATCGCCTCGTAGCGCAGCCGCTCGCAGGCATCGGCGGCATTGGAGATCAGCTCGCGCACGAACACGTCTTTGTTGGAATAGACCGAGTGCACCATCATGTGCAGCAGCTTGGCGACGTCGGCCTCGAAGGCGCGGCGCTCGGTCCGGGCGTCGGCGGGTTGCTCCGCCTGGGCCGCGGCGGGGCGCTCGGTTTCTGTCTCGGCGGGGCTCACCGTTTGGGTGTCGTCGTTAGGATCGGTCATGGCAGGCAATTTCCCAGGCAGTTCAATCGGTCAGGAGATGGCGAGGAGTGCCGGCGAGGTCAAGGGTTCAGTGGGCGCCGGTGCGGCGTTTGAAGTTCTGTGCAGGGCAGACGATTCGCCCCCGGATCGAATGCGCCCGTTAGGGCAGGGGGATATTGGGAGGCGTTATTCAACGCGCGAGTATAAATGACCCGCGCTAAAGGCGCGTCATGCGACCACCCTGAGGAGCACGAGAGACAGGCCACGGAAGCGCGGGCGTCGTTTCGAAAAGCCGTGACGCGGCAACCTCGACGGGTGCCTACTCGCTATGTGCCACGTGGATCACGAGCCGTTCGCCTTGCCAGACTTCGATATCGCAGCCGTTGGCAATGGAGCGCGCCTTCTCCACCACTGCCGACTCGTGATCACTATTCACGATTTCCGGCGGCGTGTTGATCTTGCCCAGGTGGTCGAGCCTGTAAATCTTGTATTCGAGCACAGCCCGCCCCCACGGTGCTGTGACGCGGCCCCCCGCATCTTCGAAAAAGCTTAAGACTCAACGATGTCCCAATTTCGGCCGACTGCCGTTCAGTGCGTGAGAAATTTCGCCCAGCGCCGACCTGCCCCACGCTGGATTGGATTGAAGAGCGGCCAACCGGAATCAGTGCCAAAAAGCGGCGTTAAGCGACGGCGAGCAATCAGATGGAGCAGACCGAACAGGATGGGGCCGCCAACTGAGGCGGCCTCGCCCTATCGCATCCAGCAAGGCAGTCGCACGACCAGTCGAGCTGACTTCCAAACCTCAAAGTCCGATCGGTCGAAGATTTCGAGCGCTCTTCCGATAGCAATCTTATCGTCACGCGCCTGGAACATCTCGCGCGGCAAAACGATCTTCCCGGATACGCTCGGCGAGTAAACTTGATATTCAGGCATGGCGTCTAGGACTCCATCTGCCCAATCCCTAATTTTACTATGCTCTACTGCCCATGCAGCAAATCTGAACTAAATACCGCCACTTGTCTGCACTTGATGTTTCCGATTCAAAAGGGGCCACTGCCGTTTTCAAAAGGGACCACTGACCATCAAAAGGGGCCAGTGCTCCTTTTCGCATAAGAACATATTGCGAACTGAGAACAAATAGTGTACATTTCGTCCTTAGCTGGCCGGCGGCGGTGGAGCGTTCGTTGTCGGCCTCCCGAATCGCGTTCATAAGGATTGCAGCAATGGCCCCTGCCGCTTTGCGTCTCGTCGAAGGTTCCTCCATGGATAAATCGAAGGCCCTGGATGCCGCGCTCTCCCAGATCGAGCGCAACTTCGGCAAGGGCTCGATCATGCGGCTCGGCAAGAACAACAAGTCGATGGACGTCGAGACGGTGTCCACCGGCTCGCTTGGCCTCGACATCGCGCTCGGCATCGGCGGGCTCCCTCGCGGCCGGGTGGTCGAAATCTACGGGCCGGAATCCTCCGGCAAAACCACACTGGCGCTGCACTGCGTCGCCGAGGCGCAAAAGAAGGGCGGCATCTGCGCCTTCGTCGACGCCGAGCACGCGCTCGATCCGATCTATGCCCGCAAGCTCGGAGTCAACGTCGACGATCTGCTGATCTCGCAGCCCGACACCGGCGAGCAGGCGCTGGAAATCTGCGACACCCTGGTGCGCTCGGGCGCGATCGACGTGCTGGTGGTCGATTCGGTCGCGGCGCTCGTTCCGCGCGCCGAGCTTGAAGGCGAGATGGGGGACGTGCAGCCGGGCAGCCAGGCGAGGCTGATGAGCCAGGCGCTGCGCAAGCTCACCGCCTCGATCAGCCGCTCCAACACCATGGTGATCTTCATCAACCAGATCCGCATGAAGATCGGCGTGATGTACGGTTCGCCCGAGACCACCACCGGTGGTCATGCGCTGAAATTCTATGCCTCGGTGCGGCTCGATATCCGAAGGATCGGCGCGATCAAAGAGCGCGACGAGGTGGTCGGCAACCAGACCCGCGTCAAGGTGGTGAAGAACAAGCTCGCGCCGCCGTTCAAACAGGTCGAGTTCGACATCATGTACGGCGAGGGTGTGTCCAAGATGGGCGAGTTGATCGATCTCGGCGTCAAGGCCGGCGTGGTCGAGAAGTCCGGCGCCTGGTTCTCCTACGACAGCCAGCGCATCGGCCAGGGCCGCGAGAACGTCAAGACGTTCCTCAAGGCCAACCCCGACATCGCCGGCAAGATCGAAGCGGCGGTCCGCCAGAATGCCGGCCTGATCGCCGAGAAGATTCTCGCCGGCGAGGACGGCGACGAGGACGAGGCCGCGGAGGACTGAGCGGCGCGACGTGCTCCTAGCTTTGCGTTCCTGCTAGCTTTGCGCTCCTGCCGAGCGCCGCGGCAGTGCTGACTTCGCCCTCTCCCCTTGCGGGGAGATGGCGGCGCTGAAAGTTCAACGTGTTCGGATGGGAGAGGGGTGCTGTGCCGCTCCCCCTCTCCCGTCAGAATGTGTTGATGGTTTGGTGCTGCCCTCTCCCGCAAGGGGAGAGGGCGCAGTCACGGCAACCGCGCTTGCGGCTCTATGGATCGACGGGGGCCGTTGAGCGCTCGCGGGAGTCGCTGCCGCTCCGCTATGCCGGCAGGCGCTTGCGCGCCTCGGCGATCACCGCCGGAACCGCCGCCTCGTTCGCCGGCGCCATGATGTGCACGCCGGCGACGCCCGGAATGGCGGCAAACTCTGCGATCACGTCCAGGCAGATGCGCTGGCCCTCGGCCACCGGGTCGGCGGCGGCCTCGAGCCTCGCCACAAAATCGTCCGGGATGATCGTTCCCCACAGATGCTCCTTCATCCAGCGCGCCGACTTCGCCGAGCGTAATGGAGCAATCCCGACGATCAGGGCGAGGCCGCGGGTGCCTTCGTGGCCGGCAAGGTGCGCGGCATAGCGGCGCACGATCCCTGCATCCATGCAGAACTGGGTCTGTGCGAATTGCGCACCCGCCGCCACCTTGGCGGCGAGCTTGACCGGCTGCCAGTCCGCTGGTGGATCGATCGGCGCATCCGCCGCGCCGATGAAGAACCGCGCGTGCCCGCCGATCTTGCGGCCCGTTGGCAGCTCGTTTTGTTCCGCCATCCGCCGCGCCATGGCCGAGAGCGTAGTCGTATCGATGTCGAACACCGGTTTGGTGTCGGGTTGATCCCCCGCCTTGGGGTCGTCTCCGGTCAGTGCCAGCAGGTTGATCACGCCGGCCGCCGCCGCGCCCATGAGATCGCCTTGCAGCGCAATGCGGTTGCGGTCCCGGCAGGTCAATTGCAGGATCGGCTCGATTCCGGCCTGCACCAGAAGCGCGGCGGCAATCGGTGCGCCCATGTGAGCCCGGGCGCTGGCGCCGTCGGTGACGTTGACGGCATCGGCGAGGCTGCGCAGCGGCTCGGCCTTGCGGATAAGATCGGCCGGGTCGAACGACACCGGCGGGGTGATCTCGGTGGTGATGACAAAGCGCCGCGCCCGCAGGGCCGCTTCCAGACGTGAAACAGCGGGGGCCGGCGCGGTCGTGTCGGTCATATCGGGGTCCAAGGCGAGGTTGGAGGCGAGGGATGCCGAAGTGTGGCGATGCGCGGCGGGGGTATCTTGCTTATATCCAAACCGCCCCTGATCGTTAAGGGTCGCGGCCGCTTTCCTGGACAGCGCCAGGGGCGGCCGGTAAAAGCACGCAAAATGCGAAGCCTGCCCGGCAGTTAGGTGGATGGTTGGATGAGCGGCGTCAACGAAATCAGGTCGGCGTTTCTGAGGTATTTCGGTGAGCAGGGGCACGAAGTGGTCCCGTCATCGCCGCTGGTGCCGCGCAACGACCCGACCCTGATGTTCACCAATGCCGGCATGGTGCAGTTCAAGAACGTCTTCACCGGTCTGGAGAAGCGGCCCTATGTCCGCGCCGCCACCGCGCAGAAATGCGTGCGTGCCGGCGGCAAGCACAATGACCTCGATAACGTCGGCTACACCGCGCGCCACCATACGTTCTTCGAGATGCTCGGCAACTTCTCGTTCGGCGACTACTTCAAGGACCGCGCTATCGAGCTCGCCTGGAACCTTATCACGAAGGAGTTCGGGCTGCCGGTCGACCGGCTGATGGTCACGGTCTATGTCGACGACGATCAGGCGTTCGATCTGTGGAAGAAGATCGCCGGGCTGCCCGAAGAGAAGATCGTGCGCATCGCCGGCTCCGACAATTTCTGGCAGATGGGCGATACCGGCCCCTGCGGCCCGTGCTCGGAGATTTTCTACGACCACGGCCCGCAGATTCCGGGCGGGCCGCCCGGCTCGCCTGATGCCGATGGCGACCGCTTCATCGAGATCTGGAACCTGGTGTTCATGCAGTACGAGCAGCTTGCCGGCGGCAAGCGGATCGATCTGCCCAGGCCGTCGATCGACACCGGCATGGGGCTCGAGCGCATTGCCGCGGTGCTGCAGGGCACCCACGATAACTACAAGATCGACCTGTTCGGCGCCATCATCCTGCACATCGCCGATCTCACCGGGGTCGAGGCCGAGGGGCCGCAGGCGGCTTCGCACCGCGTGATCGCAGATCACCTGCGCGCCTCCGCGTTCCTGATCGCCGACGGCGTGCTGCCGTCGAATGAGGGGCGGGGCTATGTGCTCCGGCGCATCATGCGCCGCGGCATGCGGCATGCGCAGCTTCTCGGCGCGCGCGACCCGCTGATGTTCAAGCTCGTTCCCACGCTCGTTCGCGAGATGGGCCAGGCCTATCCGGAACTGCATCGCGCCGAGGCGCTGATCGCCGAGACCTTGCGGCTCGAAGAAACCCGTTTTCGCAGGACGCTTGAGCGGGGACTCGCGATTCTTGAATCCGAGGTGGCACAGTTGGTGCCTCAGCGTGCCTCGAACGCGGTCTTGTCGGGTGACGTCGCCTTCACGCTCTACGACACCTACGGCTTCCCGCTCGATCTCACCCAGGATGCGCTCAAGTCCCGCGGCATCGCCGTCGACACCGACGCCTTCGATATCGCAATGGAGCAGCAGCGCGCCAAGGCGCGCGAATCCTGGAAGGGTTCAGGCGATGCCGCGACCGAGGCGGTCTGGTTCGGATTGCGCGAGAAAACCGGCGCGACCGAGTTCCTGGGCTACGAGACCGAGGCTGCGGAGGGCGTGGTCGTGGCGCTGGTGCAGGACGGCAAGGAGGTGAGCGCGCTCAAGGCCGGCGAGACTGGCGCGGTGGTGCTCAACCAGACGCCGTTCTACGCCGAATCCGGCGGTCAGATCGGCGATACCGGCGTGCTGATTACGGACGGCGTACGGTTTCGCGTCACCGATACATTGAAGAAAGCCGGCGACGTGTTCGCGCATGTCGGCACGGTCGAAGAGGGCGTGCTCAAAACCGGTGCAGCCTTGGCGCTGGACGTTGACCACGCACGGCGGTCGGCCATCCGCAAGAACCATTCGGCGACGCACCTGCTGCACGAAGCCTTGCGCCAAGTGCTCGGCGACCACGTGGCGCAGAAGGGCTCGCTGGTCGCGCCCGACCGGCTGCGCTTCGACTTCTCCCACCCCAAGCCGATGACGGCGGAAGAGATCGAGCAGGTCGAGGACATCGCCAACGACGTGGTGCTGCAGAATTCGCCGGTCACCACCCGCCTGATGGCGCTCGACGATGCGCGCGCCTCCGGCGCCCGGGCGCTGTTCGGCGAAAAGTACGGCGACGAGGTCCGCGTCGTGTCGATGGGCGAGACCGGCGCCGGAAGCAACGCCATGGGCTGGTCGGTCGAACTGTGCGGCGGCACGCATGTGCAGCGCACCGGCGACATCGGCCTGATCTTCGGGGTCACCGACAGCGGCGTGGCGGCCGGCGTGCGGCGCATCGAGGCGCTGACCGGTGTAACCGCGCGCAAGGCCGCGCGGCACTTGGGCGAACTCGCCAAAGCGGCGTCTGCGGAGCTTAAAGCGCCGCTTGAGGAAATGCCGGCGAGGCTGGCTCAAGTGATGGATGAGCGCCGCAAGCTCGAACGCGAACTCTCGGAGGCGAAGAAGCGCCTCGCCATGGGCGGCGGCGGCAAAGCCGCGGTGGCCGACGGCGTGCGGACCGTGGGCGACATCAAGCTGCTCGCCCGCGCGGTCGAGGGCATTGATCTCAAGGATCTGCGCAGCCTGGCCGATGAGGGCAAGAAGCAGGTCGGCTCCGGCGTGGTCGCGATTGTCGGCGTCACGGGCGATGGCAAGGCCGGCATCGTCGTCGGTATCACGCCTGATCTGACGGCGCGCTTCTCGGCGGTCGACCTCGTCCGCAAGGGCGCCGAAATCCTCGGCGGTAAGGGCGGCGGCGGCCGGCCCGATATGGCGCAGGCCGGCGGGCCGGATGGCTCCAAGGCCGAGGCGGCACTGGCGGCGGTCGCGGCCGCCATCGGCGGGGATTAGCCCGCGCCGGCATCTGCGGCTCTTGGCGCGGGTGACCGGATTGATTCGCCGTCGCATCATGGGCGAGCGAAGTTTCAACGGCCAGATTGGGGGTCTGTGTGGAGCACAGTCCGTGGTTGAAGGACGTCCTTGTCTTTCTAGCCGTCGCAGGACTCGTGGTTCCGCTGTTCCACCACGCCCGGATCGGCGCGGTCCTAGGATTCTTGCTGGTTGGCGTCGCCGTCGGCCCGTATGGACTCGGCCAATTCGCATCCGATTATCCCTGGATTCGCTATCTCACGATTGAAGACCGAAGCCGCGTCGAGATTTTCGCGGAGTTCGGCGTCATCTTTCTCTTGTTTCTGATCGGGCTCGAAACGTCGCTCGGGCGCCTATGGTCGCTTCGCCGATTCGTGTTCGGGATCGGCGCCATTCAGTTCGCGGTTTCGGCGCTGGCGATCGGTGCGACCGTCGCGGCGTTCGGCACCTCGCACAACACCACGATCGTGCTCGGCCTCTGTCTGGCGATGTCGTCGACCGCCATCGTAATGCAATTGCTGGAGGAGCAGGGCCGCACGGTGACGCTTCCCGGCCGCATCGCGTTCGCGGTGTTGCTGTTTCAGGACCTGATGGTCGCGCCGGTCCTGGTCGTCACGCAGGTGTTCGGGCGTGGCGGGGAGAATATGGCGGCCGCTGTCGTCACTGCCGTGCTGCAGACTGCGGCAGCGATTGCGGTCATCGTGGTGGCCGGGCGCTACCTGCTGCGTCCGTTGTTTCATTTCGCGGCCAAGACCGGCAGCCGCGAACTGATCATGGCGATGACGCTGCTGATCGCGGTCGGCACGGCCGGAGCGACCGGTTATGCCGGCCTGTCTACCGCGCTCGGGGCATTTCTCGCCGGCCTGCTGCTGTCGGAAACCGAATACCGGCACCAGATCGAGATCGATCTTGCGCCGGTGAAGGGCCTGTTGATCGGACTTTTCTTTGTGAGCGTTGGTATGACCATCGATCTGCGGGCCGTCTGGAGCGGGATCGTGCCGGTGCTGGCGCTGGTCGCGATCCTCTTCGTCGTAAAGGCGGCAATTCTGTACGCCGCCGGCCGGCTGTTCGGCGTTGGCACATCGGCCGCGGTCGAGGTCGCGGTGCTGCTCGCCCAGGCCGGCGAGTTTGGCTTTATCGTCATCGGGCTTGCCCGCACCCTCGAGATCATCGAGCCGCAGATTGCGCAACTCGCCACCGCCGTGGTCGGGATCAGCATGATGCTGACGCCGCTCCTCGCGGTCGGCGGCCGCTGGCTCGCCCGCCGCGCGCAAGACATCGAACAGGCGAAACACCTGCCTGGAGGCGACGCGGCGGAGATCAAGGATCACGTGATTATCGGCGGCTATGGCCGCGTCGGGCAGACCATCGCGCGGCTTCTCACGCTGGAGAATGTGCCGTTTGTTGCGCTGGATTCGAACGGCGAATTGGTCGGCGAGATGCGCCGCCGCGGCGAGACGGTCTATTTCGGTGACGCTGGCCGGCCGGAGCTCTTGAAGCGCGTCGGGGTCGAACGGGCGCGTGCCTTTGTCGCGACGGTCAATGCACCGCACGCAGCCGAACGAATGGTTGCGGCGATCCACCTGGCGCGTCCCGACGCGCGCATTCTGGCGCGAGCGCGCGACCTGGAGCATGCCGCCAAGCTTCGCAAGCTCGGCGCCGCCGACGTCATTCCGGAAGCGGTCGAAGCCAGCCTGCAGCTTGGCGGCCGGCTCCTGCTGAGCATCGGCATTCCGGACGAGGCCGTGCTGCGGCGGCTCGGGGAGATGCGTGAGCAGCAGTTCGAAACGCCCCTGATACCGGACGATCGCGGCCAGGGCTGATCAACCGCTGCCGGTCCGCGGGCGGCCGTGTCAACCGCCCTGTTGCAGGAACACGTAGACCGCCGAATAGGGCGCACTGAAATAGGCTCCGGCCGTCTCGCACGGGCCGGAATGGACGCCGCCGCGGGTATCGATGCGCTGGATCGTATTCACCGCGGACAACGTCCCGCGCCCCCGCCGCGTGGTGGCATTGAGCTTAAGCCAGGGAATGTCCAATGCCGACCGTCCGGGAGCGCTCGCCGCGACCTTGCCGGCAACGCCGCTGCCGTCGATGTACTCCCAATTGGGACCGGCGTAATGACGTCCGACCGTCTTGCCGTCGAGGAAAAGAGTCGCGATCGGTTCGCGGAACGCCCAGGACAGGCCGCCTGCGCCCGGCTTGCACTCGTAGATTTGCGCACCTTCGGCCTGCAGCGTGACCACGATCGCCTCGCCGGGCGCGGCGATCGCGGCCGGCGTCTGGGCGCTGGCGGGAACGGCCGTCAGGGCAAGTGCTGCCGACACGGCGGCGAATTTCGAAAACCGGGCGATATTCACCCATTCAATCTAGCAAATCCTCACCATCGCTGCCAGACGCCATCAGGCCATCGCCTTCTTCAGGTTCTCGTCGACCTTGTCGAGGTACCCGGTTGTGGAGAGCCACTTCTGGTCGGGGCCGACCAGGAGCGCCAGGTCCTTGGTCATGAAGCCGGCCTCGACGGTATCGACCGTGACCTTCTCCAGCGTTGCGGCGAATTTCGCCAGCGCCGCATTGTCGTCGAGCTTGGCGCGGTGCGCGAGCCCGCGGGTCCAGGCGAAGATTGAGGCGACCGAGTTGGTCGAGGTCTCGTTGCCCTTCTGATGTTCGCGGTAGTGACGCGTCACGGTGCCGTGCGCTGCCTCAGCTTCCATCACTTTGCCATCCGGTGTGATCAGCACCGACGTCATCAAGCCGAGAGAGCCGAAGCCCTGCGCCACGGTATCGGACTGCACGTCGCCGTCGTAGTTCTTGCAGGCCCAGACATAGCCGCCCGACCATTTGAGCGCGGACGCCACCATATCGTCGATCAGGCGGTGCTGGTACGTGATCTTCTTCTCGGCAAAACGATCCTTGAACTCGGCGTCGAAAATCTGCTGGAACAGCTCCATGAAGCGGCCGTCGTATTGCTTCAGGATGGTGTTCTTGGTCGACAGATACAGCGGATAGCCGCGGGCGAGCGCAAAGTTCATCGACGCGCGGGCGAAATCGCGGATCGAGGAGTCGAGATTGTACATCGCCATCGTGACGCCGCTCTCGGGCGCTTTGAACACTTCCTTCTCGATCACCTTGCCGTCGGCGCCCGTGAACTTGAGCGAGATCGTGCCCGCGGTCGGAAACTTGAAGTCGGTCGCGCGATATTGATCGCCGTAGGCGTGACGGCCGATGACGATCGGCTGCGTCCAGCCAGGCACCAGTCGCGGTACGTTCTTGCAGATGATCGGCTCGCGGAAGATGGTGCCACCGAGGATGTTGCGGATAGTCCCGTTCGGCGAACGCCACATCTCCTTGAGGCCGAATTCCTTCACACGCCCTTCGTCCGGCGTGATGGTCGCGCACTTCACCGCGACGCCGACCTCCAGCGTCTTGTTGGCGGCGTCGATGGTGATCTGGTCGCGGGTCTCGTCGCGCTTCTGGATGCTCAGATCGTAGTAGAGCAGGTCGATGTCGAGGTAGGGATGGATCAGCTTGTCCTTGATCAGCTTCCAGATGATGCGAGTCATCTCGTCGCCATCCATCTCGACGACGGGATTCTTCACTTTGATCTTTGCCATTTAAGGAGTCACCTTTTGCAACCCGGCATCGTCAACGGTCGTCAAACTGACGGAAAAAGTCGGAGGCGCGCCACCTCAAGGCGCCGACGCATCCGCTGCGGCTCTATAGCATCGACCCTGGTAAGCTGAAAGGCGCGCGCGTCGAGGAGCGCAGCATCGCGCGGCGCGTCGCCTCGCGCAGGATCGTCATGCGCAGGCTTGATCCGCGCATTCACCAAAAACAAAGAGTCGTTTTAAGACGATGGATTGCCGGGTCAGGCGCTGCACGCCGCCCGGCAATGACGAATTCGTTGATGCGCCGAAGCCCGCCGCCGGCCCCACGTCAGAGCGAGGCGAGCGCGGCGTTCAATGTGGCGCTCGGCCGCATCGCGGCCGACGCTTTGGAGTCGTCGGGTACGTAGTATCCGCCGATGTCGACCGGCTTGCCTTGCGCGGCGATCAGCTCGGCATTGATCTTGGCCTCGTTCTTGGCGAGCGCCTCGGCCAGCGGCTTGAAGCGGGCCTGCAGCTCAGCATCCTTGGTCTGCGCGGCCAGCGCCTGCGCCCAGTACAGGGCGAGATAAAAATGACTGCCGCGATTGTCGATCTCGCCGACTTTGCGGGCGGGATTGCGGTTGTTCTCGAGGAACTGGCCGATGGCCGTGTCGAGCGCTTCCGCGAGAACCAGAGCCTTGGCGTTCTTGTAGGTGTGGCCCAAATGCTCGAGCGACGCGCCCAGCGCGAGGAACTCACCGAGCGAATCCCAGCGCAGATAGCCCTCCTGCTGGAACTGCTCGACGTGCTTCGGCGCCGAGCCGCCGGCACCCGTCTCGAACATGCCGCCGCCCGCCAGCAACGGCACGATCGAGAGCATCTTGGCCGAGGTGCCGAGCTCCATGATCGGGAAAAGATCCGTCAGATAATCCCGCAGAATGTTGCCGGTGACGGAAATTGTGTCCTGGCCCTTGCGAATCCGTTCGAGTGAAAACTTCATCGCGTCGACCGGGGCCAGAATACGGATGTCGAGCCCC
>JBFXEX010000030.1:0-52399 GCA_050179645.1 Xanthobacteraceae bacterium
CCCGCCACGGCCACCGCACCGACCCTGCCGGGCTTCCCCGGCCGGGCTCCGAAAGCTGCGTCGGCGCATCTCCGCCGCCGCCCTTCCGGCTGTCCCCGCGTCACGAGCGCCCTCGAGCGCGCCCTCGTGGGACAGGGCGCGTTGTGCATATATTCCTATAGGAATTTTGTCAAGAGGTAGCCCGTGTCCCGGACGCGGTGCAGCGCGCAGCGGTGCACTGCTGATCCGGGACCGTACGAAGGCGGTGTTTATTGCGGTCCCGGGTCTGCAGCGCATCACTTCGTGCTGCGCTGCGCCCGGGACACGACGTGGCTGCGTCGTCGAGCGCTACGCCGAGAGCTTCATGCGCGCGACAAAATCCTCGCGCAGCTTGTCGCGCAGCACCTTGCCGCGGTCGCTCTTCGGCAGATCGGCGACGATCACCACCGCTTTCGGCAGCTTGGCGGGCGGCAGGAAGTTGGCGCAGTGCGCCAGCACGTCGGCGGCGGTGAGCGACGGCGTCTTGCCGACCACGTAGCACACCACCTCCTCGCCGTAGATCTTGTCCGGCACGCCGACCGCGGCGGCATCGAGCACACCGGGATGGCGTAAGAGCACGTCGTCGATCTCCAGCGGCGCGATGTTGACGCCGCCGCGGATGATGATGTCCTTGCTGCGGCCGGTGACGCGGATGAAGCCGTCCTCGTCGCGGATGCCGAGGTCGCCGGTCTTGATGCGCTTGCCGCGCACCGGGTCGATCGAGCCGTCGTCGAGCAGATAGCCGATCGCCATCTGCGGGCCGCCGACCGTGATCTCGCCTTCGACGCCGACCGGACACGGCTTGCCCTCGCCGTCGATGATCTCCAGTTCCTGGTGCAGCGCCGGCAGCCCGACGGTGCCCATCTTGCGGGTGTAGGAGCGGTTGCCGCACACCCAGCCGGTCTCCGACATGCCGTAGAGTTGCAGGAGCTTGGCGCCGTACATGGTCTCGAACTGCTCCCACTGCTTTGCGGTCAGCGGCGCGGTCGAGCAGCTCATCAGCCGCAGCGACGGCGTGGGCTTGGCTTCGACCGGCTTGTTGAGCAGCATGTTGAGCACGGTCGGCACGCCGGCCGAGAACGTGATGCCGTTGTCGCGGATCCAGTCGAAGAACCGGCTGTGCGAGAAGCGCTTGGCGATGTGCATCGTCAGGCCCTTCTGCAGGAACGGCAGCAGGCTCAGGACCTGCGCCGAGTTCCAGCCGAACGAGCGGTATTCCAGCGTGCGGTCGTCTTCGGTGAGGCCAAGAAATTCCAGCGTGTCGAGGCCGTTGAGCCAGTAGGCGGCGTGGTCGTAGATCACGATCTTGGGCTTGGCGGTCGTGCCCGAGGTGCAAAACACGCAGGCGGTGTCGTCGGCCTGGTTGCGCTCAGGCAGTTCGCTGGCGGCGTGGCCGCGCGACAGCTTGGCGAAGAGTTCGTCTTGCGGATCGTGCGCGCCCTCCGGCGACCATTTGCCGAACCTGATGCGCGGCGCCGGGTTGTCGCCGACCATGGCGGCAACGTCGATCTCCTTGTGGTGGAGGATCACGGCGGGATTGAGCGCGGCCGCCACTTCGGCCATGTGCTTCTGGTTAATCTCGATGTTGATCGGGCAGATCACCGCGCCGATGCGCCAGGTGCCGAGCCAGATCAGCAGCTTCTCGAGATTCTCGTCGGACAGCAACAGCACGCGGTCGCCCTTGCCGACGCCGCGGCGCTTGAGTTCGGCGGCGATGTCGGTTGTCACCCGATCGAGGTCACCGAAGGCGATGCGTGAACCGCCGTCGAGATCGACGATCGCGGTCTTGTCGGGGTCTCGCGCGCTGTATTTTGCCAGCAGATCGGCCACCGGCTGATACGGAATGCCGAGCTGATGATTGCCGAATACGCTGGTCATAGCGCGCTCCCAGATGGCTCTTGTTCTTGTCGTCCTTCCTCCGCTCGTCCCCGCGAAAGCGGGGACCCAGGACTTCTTGCGCTGGATTTCCGCCTACGCGGGAATGAACGGAGATTGTGTCACTTCTTCAACTCACCGGCCAGCGCAACTGCACCATCTGGTCGAGCTTGAGGTGCTTGCCGAAGCGCGCCACCGCGGTCGGAATCTCGGCGTAGAGCTTGCTCTCGTCGACCTTGGTGAGCTTGCCGCCCGACACTACGTGCTCGCCGGCGACGAACACGTCGCGCACCGAGTCGCCGGTGGCGCTATACACCAGATTGGCCACCGGATTGATCAGCGGTTGCCATTCCGGCCGTTGCGTGTCGAACAGCACGATGTCGGCGTCCTTGCCGACCTCGATCGAACCGAGCCGGTCGCCCATCAGTGCGGCCTTGGCGCCGTTGAGCGTCGCCATTTCGAGCCCGGTCTCGGGCGGCATGACCCGCGGGTTGATGCGGGTCTCCTTGTAGCAGCAACAGGCGAGCCGGATTTCCTGCGACATGTCGACGATGCCGGACGACGCGTGGTCCGAGCCCATCGCCACGTTGACGCCGAGCGCCAGCAACTCCGGCAGCTTGCCGAACAGGAAGTTGCCGTAGCCGTTGTGCAGGCTCGATGACGGCGCGCAGACCAGCGACGGCTTGCGCTTCGCCAGGATCGCGACCTCCTCGGGCTCGAGCCAGCCGGAATGCACGATCAGCATGCGCTCGTCGATGACGCCGAGCGATTCCAGCCGCTCGATCTCCGCCATACCGGTGCGCGCTACGCTGGAATCGTGCGTGGAGTAGGAAAAGCAGGCGTGGGTCTGCAGCAGCGTGCCGAATTTGCGCGCGAGCTTGTCGAGCCCGACGATCAGTTCGTCCGATGCATTGTTGAGGCCGCGGAACGAGGCCGAGGCGCCGAGCCGCGGATTGCCGGTCTTGGCGTATTTCTCCAGCACCGCTTCGGCGCGCTCCAGCGCCTGCGCGGTGGTCTCAATCATCCGCTCCGGCAGGATGCCGAGCACCGACTTGGTGAGGTCGAACGACGAGCGCGAGACCAGGCAGCGGATGCCGGTCGACATCACGCCTTCGACCGACGCCTCCGGGTGATAGTTGCCGGGGTCGACGAAGCAGGTGACGCCGTGCTTGAGCAGCTCGGCGGCGGCCAGCGTGGCAGAGAGCCGCACGTCCTCGGCGTCGAGCGCGGCCTCGTACGGATACATGCGGTCAAACAGGAACGACTGGGCGTTGGCCTCGTCGGCAAGCCCGCGCGACAGCTGGAACGACGAATGCAGGTGGCAGTCGACGTATCCCGGCGTCGCCACGGTATTGCGGCCGTCGATGGTGCGGCGCCCCGCGTACTGCGCGGCGAGATCGGCCGACTTGCCGACCGCGACGATCCGGCCGCCGTCGACCGCGATCGCCGCCTCGCGAATGACGCGGCGGCCGGGATCAACGGTGATCAGCCAGCCGATATCGGAGATGAGAAGATCAATGGATTGCACTTGATTGAACTCTTGATTGTCCGGGGTCCGTCAAGGAGCAGGGCGGTGCGACTCCCCTCCCCCCGCGAGCGATGCGAGTGGTGGGGAGGGGTCGGGGGTGCGGGATTTGCATTCGTGAAGGGAGAAGCCCCCCACCCCGACGCCTTCGGCGTCGACCCTCCCCACCGCTGCGCGGGGAGGGTTGGCTGCGGCTCGACCCGTATTATTTCGCGCCGTCGCCGACATAAGTGAGTTCGTCGGCGATCTTCAGCTCGATCAGCACGTTGTCGTCGGTGGAATCCTCGCACAGCATGGAACGGTGGCCGATGCCCTTGGGGATGAACAGCATGTCGCCGGGATGCATGATCTTGATGCCCATCTCGGTCTCCCACTTCAGCGCGCCCTTGACGCAGAAGATGATCTCGTGGGCGTCGATGTTGCGGTGCCAGAAACCCATGTCGTACTTGCGGCGCTTCGAGACGTCGACCTTGACGCGATCCGACGTATAGAGCCGCAGCGGCGTGCCGTCGGCCTTGTCGAGGTTGGTCGGCGTGAACTTGTCGTCGAAGATGTTGAACATCCGGAAGATGTCGGCCATCTCCAGCACGCCGGCGTTGACCACCGGCGGTTCGTTGTGCGCCAGCACGACGTTCTTGCCGTTGATGGTGACCAGTTCGCGGTAGACCTGCTTGGCTTCCTTGGTCTTGGCTTGTTCGTTCATGGCTCTCTCCTCTAGCTCGGATCAGTTGAAACGACGCCGGCTGCTTCGCACAGCGCCGCCACGATGCCCGCATAGCCGGTACAGCGGCAGATGTGGCCGCTCAGCACCTCGCGCAACTCCGCCTCGGTCGGCTTTTCGGTGCGCGCGAGGTAGTCGGTGAACGACATCAGGATGCCAGGCGTGCAGAAGCCGCATTGCAGCGCATGATGGTTCTGGAACGCCTGCTGCAGCTTGTTGAGCTTGCCGTCGGGCGCGGCCAGCGACTCGACAGTGCGGACCTCGCGGCCTTCCGCCTGCATGGCGAGCGTAAGGCAGGAACGCACCGCGGTGCCGTCGATCATCACCGTGCAGCAGCCGCAGACGCCGTGCTCGCAGCCGACATGGGTGCCGGTCGCGCCGAGCGATTGGCGCAGGAAGTCGCTGAGCAGCATGCGCGGCTCGGCCTCGGCCGATACGGCGCGGCCGTTGAGTGTCAGCCTGATGCGGGTCCGCTGGTCGCGGTTCACGCGGCGCATGCCTGAGCCTCCGCAATCACCGCCGGAGCAAGCCGGCGCAGCATGTCACGCCGCATGGCGGCCGACGCATGCAGATCCTCGTAACCTTCGAGCTCGTCTGCCAATTGCTCGACCGCAGCCTTGACGCCATCGGCCGGAACGCGCCGCACCTGCGGCTTCCCCGCCATGCCGCCGACACCAAGCCTTACGCTCGCGGTCCCGTCCATCATGGCGGCAACCGCGATGATGGCGAAGTCGCCGTGGCGGCGCGACACCTCGCGGAACGCGGCGCCGCGCGTGCGCACGACCGGAAACCGTACCGCAACGATCAGCTCGTCGGGCTCGCAGGCGGTCGACAGCATGTCGACCTGGAACTCGGCGGCCGGAAGGACGCGCGTGCCGCGCTTCGATTGCAGCACCACCTCGCCGTCGAGCGTCGCCAGCGACAGCGGAATCTCCGAACTCGGGTCGGCGTGGGCGATCGAGCCGCAGACCGTACCCTTGTTGCGGGTTTGGAAGTGGCCGACGTTCGGCAATGCCACCGCCAGCAGCGGCAGTTTGGCGGCAAGCGCCGGCCAGGCGAGCAGCTTGTTCTGCGTCACCGCGGCGCCGACCTCGATCGTGTCGCCGAGATCGCGGATTTGGTCGAGTTCCGGCATGCGGGCGATGTCGATGAGGAGGCCCGGATCGACCAGGCGCAAATTGAGCATGGCGATCAGCGACTGGCCGCCCGCCAGCACCCGCGACTCGTCGCCGTATTCGGCGAGCAGCGCGACGGCCTCGTCGACGCTGTCGGGCCGCGCATAGTCGAACGGCCGCGGCTTCATCGCGCAGCTCCATGCGGTCGGCACATGGGGCGCGAACGAAGCCACACACTCCGTTCATTCCCACGCAAGCGGGAATCCAGCTCCAACTCAGATGCTGGGATTGCCATCAAGCTCTGGGTCCCCGCTTCCGCGGGGACGAACGGAGAGAGATGCGAGCGGCCGATCATCGCGCGCCCTCGCCGGTCATTAGTTCATGGATGCGGCGCGGGGTGACGGGCACCCGCACGTCTTTGACGCCGAGCGCGTCGGCGACCGCGTTGGCGATGCAGACCGGCACGCTCATGCAGTTGCCTTCGGCCAACCCCTTTGCGCCAAGCGGAGTGAATGGCGATGGCGATTCCTGATGCAGCAATTCGACCGCCGGGATCTCGCTCACCGTCGGCACCAGATAATCGGCGAAGGTGCCGGTGAGGAATGCACCCTCCTCGTTGGTGACGAATTCCTCGTAGAGCGCCGCGGCGATCCCTTGCGCGAACGCGCCGCGAATCTGGCCCTCGGCGATCATCGGGTTGAGCAGCTTGCCGGCGTCATGCATCGAGACGTAGCGGTCGACCCGCACCTGGTAGGTGATCGGATCGATCTCGATGCCGCACATGTCGAACACGAAGCCATACGTCAACGAAGTGTTGATGCGGTCGTCGCTCGATGGCGGTTCCAGTTCGGGCGGCGTCCACACAGCGGTCTCGCTCAGCGCCGGCTGCATGCCGTCCGGCAGCATCACGGGCGACCAGTGCGAGGTGCCGGCGACGCGCCCGAGCGGCATGGCGTTGTCGGGATTGCTGCGGCTCCTGATCTTGCCTTGCGCCAGTTCGACATCGTCGGGCAGCACGTTGAGCTGCTTGGCGCCAATCTGCTTGAGCTTGTCGGCGATCCGCGCCGCTGCCATCTGCGCCGCCACCGCGGTGCCGGGCGTGAAGCGGCACGAATAGGTGCCGGCGGCGATCGACCACTGGTCCTTGGCGGTGTCCATCTCCAGCGTGACGTCGACGTCGCCGGGCCGCAGGCCGAGCTGGTCGGCGACGATCTGCGACAGCACCGTTTCGTGCCCCTGCCCCTGCACGGTGACGTCGGCGGTGACCGACACCGCGCCGAGCGGATCGATGTTGACAGTCACCATCGACACCGCGCCGTTCTTCGGCCCGGCCTTGTCGCGGGCCTCAGGCGTCAGCAGCGTCGAGAGGTAGCCCATGTTCGACATGGCGGGCTCGACCACGGCCGCAAATCCGATGCCGTAGTGGCGGC
The DNA here is from genome assembly GCA_050179645.1 of Xanthobacteraceae bacterium. GTDB lineage: Bacteria > Pseudomonadota > Alphaproteobacteria > Rhizobiales > Xanthobacteraceae > VAZQ01. The sequence continues at coordinate 6,685 of JBFXEX010000030.1, forward strand.
CGGCGGCGCGGGCAGCGTCGCGCTTGCGCTTGAGGTCGTCGAGCCGGCCGCTGCCGACGGCGGTCTCGACCGCGCGCAGGTAGTCGCCGGAATCGTAGAGCGAGCCGGCGGCGGCGCGGTACGGGAATTTTTCCGCCGGCACCAGATTGCGCTTGATGACCTCGAGTGGATCGAGGCCAAGCTCGATGGCGATGCGCTGAACCAGCCGCTCCAGCGCCATGTAGAGCTGCGGGCCGCCGAAGCCGCGAATGAGGCTCGCCGGCATCTTGTTGGTGAGCACGACACGGTTGACCACGTCGACATTCGGGATGTCGTAGGCGCCGGTGATCGCGCCGTGCATGCGGTAGAGCGGTCCGGGCATCGGCGCACGCAGGAACGCGCCATAATCCTCAAGCTGGTCCATTCGCAAGGCGAGGATTCGGCCGTCCTTGGTCACCGCGGCTTCGATCTCGGTAACGCGATTGGGGCCGGTGCTCGCGGAGATCAAATGCTCGACACGATCCTCCACCCATTTCACCGGCCGGCCGGTGACCCGCGCCGCGATCGCCGCCAGCACTACATAGGGAAAGACCGAGAGCTTGATGCCGAAGCTGCCGCCGGAGTCCGGCGGGATGCGCAGCCGCATCTTCGGCCCGGGCACCCGCAGCGCGCGCGCCATCACCGGATGGGTGCTGAACGGCCCCTGGAAGTTCGCCAGCACGTCGTAGCTGTCCTCGGCCGGATTATGTTCGGCGACGACGACGTAGCATTCCATCGGCGTGAACGAGAGCCGGTGGAAATGGGTGGTGAGCGAAACGACCTTATCGGCCTGCGCGAACGCGGCGTCGGTGTTGCCGTATTTGAACTTGCGGACCGAGATTTCGTTGGTCTTGGCCTCGGGATGAAGGAGGGGCGCCGAACTTTCACGCGCCAGCAGAGGATCGATGACCGCCTCGCGCGCCTCATAATCGATCTCGACCAGCTCGGCCGCGTCCTCGGCGAGGTAGCGGCTTTCCGCCACCACCAGGGCGACCGGCTCGCCGACATAGCGCACGCGCTCGACCGCGAGCGACCACTGGTGAACCGGCGTCTTGAGCGCGACCAGGAACGGATCGGACAGCTTGCGCACGTCCTCGCCGGTGATGACCGCCCAGACACCGTCGTGGGCCAGCGCCGCGCCCACATCAATCCGGACGATATCGGCGTGCGGGTGCGGCGAGCGGATGACATGAGCGTGCAAAGTACCCGCCTTTACCGGCAGGTCGTCGGCATAGCGGCCGCGTCCGGACAGCAGACTCGGGTCTTCCTTGCGCAGCGTCGGCGTGCCGAGAGCCTGTGGCACGGTTCACCTCGCCCAGCGGATTACGGGAATGGTCAGCATGGCGATAGCTAGCACCGGCCCATCCTTCAGGTAAAGCCGCCCTGACGCGCGCGGCAGGGACGTTGACCGTGCGGAGCGGCCTCTTCATAAACCCCCGGACCGAGCGCTTCGGTGCGCTGCACGCCTAAACGCGGGGGATTTCCTCCCCGATGGCTGCCGCTGCCCTCGTTCGTTCGATGACTAAGGAAATTCGTTCGATTACGAAGGAAAAAGGAATGCATTTCGAGATACCAGCTCCGCACCGAACCTTTGACATTCCGCTCGAGGACGGCGCGCGCATCCGCATGCGGCGGCACGGCAATCCGGACGGCGTGCGCCTCTTGGTCACGCACGGCAACGGTTTCGCGACGAACGCCTATTATCCGTATTGGCAGCATCTGCTGCCACGCTTCGACGTGCTGATCTTCGACTTCCGCAACCACGGTGAGAACGTCCCGGTGGTGCCGTCGAATCACACCTATCAGCAGCTCAGCCGCGACCTCGAGCGCGTCGCGCAGGGCGTGCGCAGCGAACTCGGCGAGAAGCCGACCGCCGGCATCTTCCATTCGATGTCGGGCCGCACCGCGATGAAGCACGCGGTCGAGATCGGCTGGCGTTGGGATGCGCTGCTCCTGTTCGATCCGCCGAACGTGCCGCCGACCGACCACCCGGTGTTTCCCGCCATGAAGGCGTTCGAGGAGCGGCTGACCGAATGGGCAAAAGGCCGGCGGCGACGATTCGCCACGATCGACGAACTGACCGAGGAATATCTGCAGTCGCGCGCCACCCGCGGCTGGGTGCCGGGCGTACACGAGCTGATGGCGCGCTCGGTGCTGCGCCAAAGCGCGGTCGGCTTCGGCTACGAACTGGTCTGCGATCCCGAAAACGAGGCGACGATCTACCGGCAGGCGCTGGAATTGAATCTATGGCCGAAGGCGAGCGAGTTCGGCGGCCCCGTCAAGCTGATCGGCGCCGACCCCGGACTCAAGGGCGGGCCGCCGACCGGCATCGCCAACCAGGCGCTGGGCACCGAGGGCGGCTACGATTACGACTTCGTGCCGGGCACCGGCCACCTGCTGCAGATCGAGAAGCCGCAGGAGTGCGTCGACCTGACGCTGGATTTCCTGAAGAAACACAAGCTGGCGTAGCGCAGTCCACCGCTCCCTCTCCGTTCGTCCCCGCGCAAGCGGGGACCGAGAGACACAAATACCGAATGCTTTGCCCTGGGTCCCCGCTTCCACGGGGACGAACGGAGATAGGGACTGCGCTAGTCCAAGAGCAGCCGACTACAGCGCGCGGGTAAAGGTCGTGACGGTGCCGATGCCGCTCTTGACGACGAGCTCGTTGGTCTTGAACGACTCGATCGTGCTGGTCGTCACCCGGTTGACGACGCGCTCATACGTGGCGCTGTCGACGTTCAAAGTCACGACCCTGCCGGCGATCGTCCAGGTGCCGCGGATCGTGCCGGTGACGCCCTGGCCGAGCGTATTGCTGATGAACCCGGTCGGCCGCACCCAAGCCTCGAAGGTCTTGTCGGCGTTGAACTTCATCGACTCCTTGGTGTCGCCGACGGTGCCGATCCATTCGCCGACCAGCTTTGCCGGATAGTCCGCCTCGGCGACCGGCGTATCGGCCGAGCACGCCGCGAGCCCGAATGCAAACAGCAGGCCCAGCAGGCACACGCGCAGGACGTCCAGGGCCTTTTCCGCAACGATCATGCTCTCTCCTTGCCGACGCAGTCATGCGTCGCCGGTCACACGAAGGGTAGCACCTCCTCGGTGACGCGGCGCAACTGCACCATCGGGTCGCCCATGGTGGAGAGGCGGAACGTCACCCGGCGGCAGCCGGCATCCTTGAACTGCTTGAGGTGCGCGATGCAGTCGCGCGGCGAGCCGTAGGTGAGCCAGGATTCCAGCCGCTCCTTGCTGTAGTCGGCGGAATAATAGAGGTCGAGGAAGGTCTTGGAATCGGCAAGCGCGTCGGCCTTGTCGTCGCGCACGTTGATGTGGTGGTAGAGCACGTGGTCGAAAGCCGACGCGTCGCGGCCGTTGTCGCGCCCGACCTGCAGGATGAAGTCCCAGGAACGCTTGAAGCCTGCCGGGCTCACGGAGTGCGTCATCCAGCCGTCGGCCAGCTTGCCGACCCGGGTGAGCGCCAGTTCCGAGCCGCCAAAATCCGCCTGACCCTTGGACAGCCGTTCGGCGTTGGTGGCGAGCCAGATCGGGCACGGCGACTGCACCGGCTTCGGCTCCAGCGTGACGTTGGCGAACTTTGTGAACTCGCCCTCGAACGGTTCGTTGTCGCGGGTCCAAAGATGGCGCATCACCTGCATGTTTTCGTACATGCGTTTGCGCCGCTCGCCAGGCGCAATGTCGAGCGCGGCGGTTTCGGCCTCCCACAACGGGCCGGCGCCGCCGCCCGCGCAGGCGACCATCCGGGTGCGGCCGTTCGACAGCACGTCGAGCGAGGCCCACTCGTAGGCAAACACCAGCGGGTTGCGCAGCGCGAATGAGCCCATGCAGGCCGGCCCGAGCAGCACGCGCTCGGTGCGGCCAGCGACGGCGGCGAGCAGCGTCAGCGCGTCGAGCCGGCGGTTAACGAACAGCGCGTCGCCGCACCACACCGAATCCATCAGCGGCGAGGCCTCGACTGCGTCCGCTAGCCGCAGGAGATCGCGCGGCGTGCAGAGATCGAGCAGCACGCCGCGATTGGAAAGCGTCACCCCGAACTTCATGATGTCTCCCGGTCAACCGGCCGCGATCACGGCCATGAAATCACACTGAATCAGTACCCCCGTCTCCATCGGCACTTCCATGATCTGGCGCGCAGGGCGCGAGGCCGGATCGGGAAACATCCTGACCCACTCGTCATTCACCACCTTGCGCTCCAGCTTCTCCACCCAGAACGTCAGCTTGATAATGTCCTCGACGGTGGCGCCGCCGATCTCCACGGTCTGGCGCAGATGCTGGAACATGAACGCGCACTGCTGCTCCAGCGTGGCGGCGAGTTTGCCGGTCGCCGGATCGAAGCCCCGGATCAGGCTCGACACGATGATGTTGCCGATGCGGCACGCATTGGGGATCGGGCTCTGGTGTGCAATGTCGCCAACATAGATGCTGCTGCGGGCCATGCGAATATTCGTCTCCGTGACAGCAATTCGCCCGTCCCGCATCGCATGAAGCCGCAGCAGAACTGCAGGGGCAGGGTCTGTGACTTGCGGCGGCAGAAGATCATATTCTGCAACCCGAGCAATATCCAATCGCGCGCCACTCACCATCCGCACACGCATGGGCTCAATGCCAGCGCATCTGACGGTCCTGTCGGCCGGCGCGGCGCGCCCCAAGGCGCTGTTGGGCAGCAACGGCGACGACGCCGTCGGCAAGGTCGCGGCGGGCGGCCCTCATCATGCTGCTGACCGTGCCGGGCCAGCGGGACTTCTGGATTCACGCGGTTTCGCGCCCGCCGGCCAGGAAGAGATCAACGCGCGAGTGGCGAGCAAGATCAACGATAGCGTGCGGCGCGACGACGAGGTTCCAACCTCGAGGTGTTCGCCGACCGCATTCACGCCGACGCGTCGCGCCTGCGTATGGCGATCCGGGACGCCAACATGGCTGCAAGGATTGACGGCTACGTGTGCCGGCGTTGATATACGGATGAGGCGGAGCCCGATTTCACGCTGCAGCCGTGGCGCTGCAGCCCGGCGCTCACGCAGTGCATCATTCAGTCGAGGAACTGTTATGGGTTTTCACAAAGGTCACCACGAGTTCCACACCCTCGACATGCAGGAGGGCTGGCATCACGTGCCGGGCTATCCGCCCGGATTTTCGGAGAAGATCCTCGCCGGCGAGCTCGACGAGAAGAACAAGCGCGGCAATCGCACGCGGCTCCTGCGCATCGAGCCCGGCGCATATTCCACCGTGCCGTTCGTTCATGAATACTGGGAAGAGGTGTTCCTGCTCTCCGGCGACCTGATCTGCGGCAACGACGAGCAGGGCAAGGGCGGCGAGCAGTTCAAGGACTACACCTACGCGGTGCGGCCGCCGGGCGTCTATCACGGGCCGTTCACGTCGAAGACCGGCTGCCTCCTGCTCGAAACGCACTACTTCGACGAGGCATAGCCTCAATGATCACGCGTCTTCCCGGCACTTATCCGACGCGTTGTCGCGCGGTCGTCCACAACGGTATCGTTTCGATGTTTGCCGTTGCAACGACAAAGAGCTCGTCGCTTTACGAGCAAACCAAGTCGGCCCTCGCTCAAGTTGACGCCAACTTGGCTGAGGCGGGCACGAGTAAGGATCGAATTCTGACCGCGTTGGTCTTCATCACCGACATGGGGCAGAAGGATGAAATGAACCGCGCGTGGGATGAGTGGGCCGATCGCACAAACCCGCCCATGCGCGCTTGCGTCGCCGCCGGGCTCACGGGCGATTCCCTCATCGAAATCGTTCTGACCGCCGCAATCTGAATTGCTGTTGCTCAGGGCAAGATCGCCATCTGTGCCTTGCGCAGTTGGACTGAATGAGCCCCCAAGGGACGCGGCAACTTTTGGGGCGCGAAACAATTGCGACGCTTTCGCGGCGCTCAATGCTCCACGAGCAGCGAGCCGAAGCCGTCGATTTTGTCGTCGATGCCGTTCTGGCGCAGCGCCCACCAGTAGATGCAGGTGTTGATTGCCAGCACCGGCTTGTCGAGCCAGAACTCGGCGATGCCGGCGAGCCGCGCCATCGCCAGGTTGGTGCCGACCTGCATGATGGCGTCGACGTCAGGGCCGTCGATCTCGATGATGGTGTCGCGCAGCTGACGCTCGGTGAAATGGGCATACTGCACCGGGCTCGTGCCCTGCAGCCCCTTGAGCCGCACGATCTCGAAGCCGCAGTCGGTGAAGAATTTCCGCACCTGCGCGTCGCCGACCGGCATGTAGGGCGTGATCACCGCAATGCGCTTGGCGCCGTAGCGCTTGAGCGCCGCCTGCGCCGCATCCGAACCCATGGCCACGCCCACGCCGGCGCGCGCCTCGACCCGCTCCATGAGCCGCTGGCTGCCCTCAAGCCCGTCCCAGAACGTCTCCGACGACATGCCCATGATCAGGTAGTCGGGCTCGCAGGTCATCACGTCGTCGATCGCGTGCATCGTCTCCTTGCGGATATTGCCGATCAGGACGTTGAAATCGTCGTCGTTGCGCACCGGATCGTTCGGGATATGGATGCGGCCGAAGTGATTGGTGACGCCGCGCGGCCGCATGGCGTCGAACTCCGGTTGCACCGAGGTGTTGGTCGACGGCGCGATGACGGCGAATTTCCGGCGGAATCCCAGGGAATCTGTCATGAGGAATGATCTTTGCAGGTGTTGTTCCGGTTAAGGTCGGATCGGCATGATAGAGTGTCGGCCGTTTAGACACCAACAGGGAGATGGCCGCCATGCTGCGAACCGGAAAGGAGCATCTCGAGACGCTGCGCGACGGGCGCGTCGTCTATATCGGCGGCGAGCGGGTGGACGACGTCACCACGCACCCGGCGTTCCGCGGCGCGGCGGGCACGGTGGCGGCGATCTACGACATGAAGGCCGATCCGGCCAACCGCGACGCCATGAGCTACGAGGAGGACGGCGCCCGCCACTCGATCTACTTCCTGCGGCCGAAGACCCGCGACGACCTGCAGCGCCGGATGGTGGCGCACCGCAAGATCGCCGACATGACGTTCGGCATGTTCGGCCGCTCCCCCGACCACGTGGCGTCGTTTGTCACCGGCATGGCGATGAAGCCGGACGCGCTGCCGGCGCCGTACGCCTTCGCGGACAACCTGGCGACGTACTATCGGCACCTCCGCGACAACGACACCTACGTGGTTTACGCGGTGGTGCCGCCGCAGGCTGCGCGCAATCCGGAATTCTACCACAAGCAGAACATCCCGGTGCCGACCCTGCGGGTCGTGCGCGAAGACGACGACGGCGTGGTGATCTCCGGCATGAAGATGCTGGCGACCGGCGCACTGTACGCCAATGAAATCTGGATCGGCAACGTCATCCCGCTCGCGCCCGACCAGAAGAAGGAGGCAATCACCTGCGCGATTGCCTGCAATGCGCCGGGGCTCACGCTGTGGTCGCGCAAGCCGGCCGCCGTCGGGCTGACGTCCGAGTTCGATTCACCGCTGGCCTGGCGCTACGACGAGAGCGACAGCATGCTGATGTGCGACAACGTCAAGGTACCTTGGGAGCGCGTGTTCGTACACGACGACGCGCTGCTCTCCCGCGACATCTACATCAAGACGCCGAGCCATGCCTTCGGCAACCATCAGTCGAACGTGCGCTACTGGTCGAAGATGCGGCTCATGCTCGGGCTGTGCAGCCGCATCGCGAACGCCACCGGCGCCGACCAGGTGCCGGCGGTGCGCGAGAAGCTCGGCCAGATGGCGGCGGTCGAGGCCACGATCGGCGGCATGATCAACGGCCAGATCAACGCCTACGAGCAGTGGCCCGCCGGCTACGTCTGCTTCAACCGCCGGTTCATGTATGCGGCGCTCGACTGGTGTACGCAGAACTACAGCATGTTCATCGACGAACTGCGCACGCTGTGCGGCGGCGGCGTGTTCCAGATGCCGGCCGACATCTCGGTGATGGAAGATCCCGGTCTCGCCAAGGACTTCGCGACGTTCTGGCAGACGCCGCAGGCCGATGCGCTGACCCGGATGAAGCTGTTCAAGCTCGCCTGGGACATGACCGGCTCGGAGTTCGCCGGGCGGCATCTGCAGTATGAAAAGTTCTATGCCGGCGCCTCGTTCATCATTCGCAACCACTCCTATCGCGAGACCGACTGGGGCGAGTTCAACAAGCTGGTCGACGACCTGATGGCGACCTACGACGTTCCGGCGGCAAAGACGCAGGCCGGCAAGCGCGTGGCATGACGCGCTCGACGGCTGACATATTCAATGTCGCTGGTCTGCTCTCGCCACACGTTGAGACCGCGCGGCTCCGGCGTCCCCACCCCCCTTGTGGGGGTGGGTCTGGGGGGGGGGTAGCGACAAACACCGATCTCGCGAATACCCCCCCTCCCCACCCCTCCCCCTCAAGGGGGGAGGGAGCAGACCGCCTTCGCCGCAACAGTTTGCGCAACCGTAGGCGCTGCATTCACTTAATCGTCGAGCGGCAACCCGCAGCGCCGCGTCATGCAAATGATCGCACCTCGGCATCGCACCGGTGCCGCAGCCTCACGTCATCCAAACGTCAAGGCGGCGTCATCGCGCGAATAATTTTCGCCGGCATCTTGCGCTGCTTCGGCAAAGGAATTATTCTGTTTGTTTTTTCCAATCGCAGAGACCGGAAATTGGAACTGGTTTCTGTGAGGAGGAGCGGGACGTGAATGGCGCCGCAGACGCGGTCGCCAAGAGCGTGCAGCGTAGGGTGGTGGCATGAATATGGAGTTGTTTGGAAAGCCGAACGTAACACCGATCGACAGCGCAACGCCGATCGCAAGCATCATGGCGCCGCCGCCGATCGTGTGGGGGGCCGCGACCGCCGCCGAACGCGGCCCGGTAGTCGCCACGTTGCGCGATCCTCGCCACCGCAATGCGGTCGGCATGCACTCCGGCGGCTATTCGGTCTACCGCGCGCTTGCCATTGCCGCCAAAACGCTCAAGCCCGATCAGCTTGCCGATCTCACCGACACCTCCCCGGCGGCACACATCGGCCCCTATCCGCAGTGGGCGGATGCCAAGAAGATCGTGTCGCTCGATCCGTGGGGACACCTGATCGGCGAGGAATTCCGCGACTACCTGGCGCGCGGCTACGACATTCGTCCGTCGATCGCCGTCACCCGCGCCAACATCGACATGCCGGAGATCCGCGAGGCGATTGCCGCCGGCCGGATCCCGGCCGACGGCCGCATCGTGCGCGAGGGCGGCATCCGCGTGGTCAAGGCGGCGATCGATCCGGTCTGGTACCTGCCCGGCATCGCCGAGCGCTTCGGCATCGGCGAGGACGCGCTGCGGCAGGGGCTGCACGAGCAGACCGGCGGCATGTATCCCGAGTTGGTCAACCGGCCCGATCTCAAGGTGTTCCTGCCGCCGATCGGCGGCACCACCATTTACTGCTTCGGCGATCCGCAGAAGCTCGCCGATCCCAACACGCCTCTTGCCTGCCGCGTGCACGACGAGTGCAACGGCTCGGACGTGTTCGGCTCCGACATCTGTACCTGCCGGCCCTACCTCGCGCACGGCATCGAGATCGCCATCCAGATGGCGCAGCAGGGCGGCGTCGGCCTTGTGGTCTACAACCGCAAGGAGGGCCGCGCGCTCGGCGAGGTCACCAAGTTCCTGGTCTACAACGCGCGCAAGCGGCAGAAGGGTGGCGACCGGCCGGAAGAGTATTTCAATCGCACCTCCTGCGTTGCCGGCGTCGAGGACATGCGCTTTCAGGAACTGATGCCGGACGTGCTGCATTGGCTCGGCATCACGCGCATTCATCGATTCGCGTCGATGAGCGACATGAAGTGCAATGCGCTGCTCGCCCAGGGCATCACGATCGACGAGCGGGTGCCGATCCCGGACAGCCTGATTCCGAAGGATGCCCGCGTCGAGATCGAGGCCAAGATCGCGGCCGGCTATTTCGCCGGCGACAAGCCGCGCGAGGCTCCGGCCAGCACGGTCGGGCGGGCGCTCGACGAATGATCGCAGCCGCCATTGCGGACAGCACGCAGACGCCGGGCTCCTCGGAGCGCGGCGTGGCGGGTATTGTTGCGCTGTTGAGCGCGGAGGCGGTGCGCGCGCGCTGCCGCATGGTGCACGACTGGGTCGCTGAGGGCCGTTCGCCGCACTTCGCCATCGAGCCGAAGCGACTGCAGGTTGTCGCCGACGCCGTCGCGCAGGTCACGCGCGCAGCCTATCCCGACCTGCGCATCCCCTATCACAGCCGCTGGCGGCATTTCGTCGTGGGCGGCGGAGACCGCTGGCAGGAGCTGGCCGCGCAATTGCCGGCCGATCCGCTGGAACGGGCGCGCGCCGCGATCGATCTCGCGACCGTGAGCGTGCTGCTCGACGCCGGTGCCGGAGCGGCGTGGCGCTATCGCGATGCGCCGAGCGGGCTCACGCTCGGCCGCTCCGAGGGCCTGGCCATCGCTAGCCTCGCGATGTTTGACGCCGGCGCGTTCTCGTCCGATCCGCAGATGCCGTGGCGCTGCGACAGCGAGGCGCTGCAAGGCATCGACGCCGCCACGCTGGCGCGGCATTTCCAGGTGACGGCGGATAATGCGCTCATTGGGCTTGACCGGCGCGCTGCGCTGCTGCGCCGCCTTGGCGCGGCGCTCGCGGCGCGTCCCGATCTGTTTGGCGGAGCGTGCCCCCGCCCCGGCCATCTCGTCGAACATGTCCTGGCGCGCGGCAGACGCGTGCAGGCCGCCGATATTCTCGCGATGCTGCTCGACGGATTGTCGTCGATCTGGCCATCCGGGATGGTGCTGGGCGGCATCCCGATCGGCGACGCCGGCCGCCATCCAGCGGTTCGCACCAGCGACGAGACCGACGGCATCGTGCCGTTCCACAAGCTGTCGCAGTGGCTCACCTACTCCCTGCTCGAGCCGATCGAGGCCGCAGGCGTCGAGGTGGTCGAGATCGACGCGCTCACCGCGCTCCCGGAATATCGCAACGGTGGATTGCTGATCGATCATGGCGTGATCCGGCCGCGCGCGCCGATCGATCCGGCGAAGGCGTTCGAGGTCTGCTCCGAACTGATCGTCGAGTGGCGCGCCTTGACGGTGACGCTGATGGACCAGCTGCTCATGCCGGTCCGCGAACGACTCGGGCTCGGCGACGCGTTCAAGCTGCCGCACCTCCTGCAGGGCGGCACCTGGAGTGCCGGCCGCAAGGTCGCGCGCACGCTGCGCCCGCCGGACGGCCCGCCGCCGATCGCGGTCGCCGCCGATGGCACGGTGTTCTAAGCCGCAAGGCGAGCATGCAACCGCGAGGCCTCGACTCGCGGCGCACTCTAGCCGCAATATTCGCCGGCATGCACATTCCCAACCGCAGCGCGGACCGCTCTGAGGCCATCGCGCGCGCATATGCGCATTTCGACGACGGCGATTTCGTCGAGACGCTGCGCCGGCGGGTCGCGATCCCGAGTTCCAGCCAGGAGCCGGAGCGCGCCGAGGCGATGTGGGGCTATCTGCGCGACGAAATAACACCGGCACTCGCCGCTCTCGGCTTCACCAGCCACACCTTCGAGAACCCGAAAGCCGATGGTCCGCCGTTTCTGGTGGGCGAGCGGATCGAGGACCCGGACGCGCTGACCGTGCTTATCTACGGCCACGGCGACACTGTGCGCGGGCTCGACGATCTGTGGCGGCCGGGACTGGCGCCGTGGAATCTCAAGGTCGAAGGCGAGCGCATCTACGGCCGTGGCACCGCAGACAACAAGGGCCAGCACAGCATCAACATCGCGGCGCTTGCAGCTGTTCTGGTGGAGCGGGGCCGGCTCGGCTTCAACGTCAAATTCCTGATCGAGATGGGCGAGGAGGTCGGCTCGACCGGCCTGCGCGAACTCTGCGAGCAGCACAAGGATAGCGCGCTGCGCGCCGACCTGCTGATCGCCTCCGACGGGCCGCGGATTGCGCCCGACAAGCCGACGCTGTTTCTCGGCGCGCGCGGCGGCCATCCGATCGACCTGATCGTCAACCTGCGCGAGGGCGGCCACCATTCCGGCAACTGGGGCGGGCTCATTTCGAACGCCGGCATCGTGCTGGCGCAGGCACTCGCCTGCATCACCGACGCCCGCGGCGCGATCCAGGTGCCGGAGTGGCGGCCGCCGCTGTCGCCGTCGGTCCGGGCGTTGCTCAAGGGCGTCGAGGTCGATGGCGGTGCGGACGGCCCGGCGGTCGAGCCGGACTGGGGCGAGCCCAACCTGACGCCTGCCGAGCGGGTGTTCGCCTGGAACAGCTTCGAGGTGCTCGCCTTCATCACCGGCACGCCAGATCGTCCGGTCAACGCCATCCCGGGCCACGCGCGGGCGCACTGCCAGTTGCGCTACGTGGTCGACACCAAACAGGACGACATCATTCCGGCGCTGCGTCGCCATCTCGACCGCCACGGCTTCCACATGGTCGAACTGCGCGCCGGGCGAGAGGGTTTCTTCAACGCCAGCCGGCTCGATCCGGACGATCCCTGGATCGCGTGGGTCGCGCAATCGATCGAGCGAACCTGTGGCGCACCGCCGACGATCCTGCCGAACCTCGGCGCCTCGCTGCCGAACGACATTTTCATCGACGTGCTGAAGCTCAAGACCATCTGGATCCCCCACTCCTATGCCGGCTGCTCGCAGCACGCGCCCGACGAACACCTGCTGGCGCCGATCGTCCGCGACGGCCTCGGCCTGATGGCCGGCCTGTTCTGGGACCTGGGCGAGCCCGGCACGCCGCATCGCCGCTAAGCACCGCACACCGCGCGCAAGGAAAACCGCAATGCCCGTCGGCGTATTCTTTGATGGTTTCTCATCGACCGCCGAGATGGTCGAGGTCTGCCGCGAGGCCGAGGCGGCCGGCGCCTCCAGCCTGTGGTTCGCGCAGCACATGGGCTACCGCGACGCCATCGTCTGGGCGACCGCGGCGGCCAGCGTAACGCAGCGCGCAACGCTCGTTCCGGTCGCGATCAGTCCGTACCTCTGGCCGCCGCTGCCGGTCGCGATGTCGATCGCGACGCTCGCGGAGTTCGCTCAGGACCGCGTCATTCTCAACGTCTCGGTCGGCAACATCCTCAATCTTGCCGAGTCCGGAGTGGAACCGGTCAAGCCGATCCGTGTCATACGCGACTATGTCGAGGCGATCCGCGCGCTATGGGGTGGCGATCCGGTCACGCAGGACGGCGAACTGCATAAGCTCAGCGGCGCCAAGATGGTGTTCGCCAAGGGCAAGCAATATCCGATCTATATCGCCTCGACCGGCCCCCAGATGCTCAAGCTCGCGGGCGAGATCGCCGACGGCGTGCTGCTGTCCGCCGGACTGACGCTCGCCTCGACCCAGCGCTGCCTGGACCTCGCCGAAGCGGGCGTGCGCGCCACATCGCGGCCGTCACGTTCAGTGCAGCGCGTGTCGCTCATCAATCTCGCGGTCTCGAACGACGGCGCCGCGGCCAAGGCCACGATCCTGCGCAAGCTCGCGTTCCTGTTCCGCAGCCGCGGCCACGCCGACAACATCAAGTCGTCCAATCTCGACATCGATCATCAGGCGATCATGGCGGCGCATGCCCGCCATGACTTCGACGCCGCGGTGAAGCTTTTGCCGGAGGCCGCCGCCAACGTCTTTGCCGCCGCGGGCACGCCGGCGGAATGCCGCGATCGCCTGGAGCAGTATCTGGCGATCGGGCTCGACGAGCCGGTGATCGAAGTCACCGGCAGCGCCGAGGACCGCAAGCTCGCGCTTGAAGTCGTGCGTGAGATGGCAAAACGGTAAGTGCAGCAGAACTGCGGTTGCCGCGACGTGCCCGTTGCGGCATTTGTATTGTGTGGCGTAAGCAGGTTTCTCCGTCGTTCCGGGGCCCGCCGAAGGCGGGAACCCGGAGTCCATCATTGGCAGTGATTAGTATGGATTCCGGGTTCGCGGCTGCGGGCGCCCCGGGACCTGGTGCATCGGGGGAAAGAATTGGCAATTGACTGGTCCAAACTCACGATCGGAATGCTTGGCGGCGACAAGCGCGAGCAGGAAATCGCGCGACTCGCAGGGGCAACCGGCGCCGACGTGCGCGCTTATGGCTTTCCCTGGCCGGAACAAGGCATCCCACGGGTGAAGCACCTCGCCGATCCGGCGGACGTGCTCAGGGGCGCGCGGTTCGCGCTGTTTCCGATCCCGGGCATCTCTGCCAACGGCGCACTGTTTGCTCCAAGCGCTACGAGTCCGATCATCCCCGACCGGGCGATGCTTGCCGGCATGGCGCCAAATGCTCACATCATCCTCGGCTGGGCCGACAAGAACCTGAAGGCGCACTGCGACGCGCTCTCCATTGGCATCCATGAATACGAGTGGGATCGCAGCCTGATGCTGCAGCGGACTCCGGCGATTGTCGAAGGCCTGCTCAGGATCGTGATCGAGAACAGCGCGATCACCGTCCACAACTCGAACGCCGTGGTGGTCGGCCAGGGCACCATCGGCGCGGTGCTGGCGCGCTACCTGGTGGCGCTCGGCGCGCACACTCATGTGGCGGCCCGCAATCCCGAGCAGCGCTCCGCCGCTTACGTGGCTGGCGCGACGCCGCACTCCCTCGACGAACTGCCGGCGCTGGCGCCGAAGCTCGACTTCGTGTTCTCGACGGTACCGACCCGCGTGGTCGGCGAGGATGTGCTCGCGAGGCTGCCGAAACATGCCCTGATCGTGGACCTCGCGGCGCCGCCCGGCGGCGTCGATTTCGATGCCGCCAAGCGCCTCGGCCTCGCTGCGATCTGGGGCCGCGGCCTCGGCAGCCGCGCGCCGGTGACCGTCGGTGCCAGCCAATGGGGCGGCATCCGCGAGCGCATCGAAAACATCCTGAGCAACGAGCCGTAAGGAGGCATCCGATGCCCGTCGTGACCGTACAGATGTGGACCGGACGCTCACCGGCCCAGAAGCGCGCGTTGTGCAAGGCGATCACCGACGCGATGGTGGAACATGCCGGCGCCAAGCCGACCAACCTACACGTCATCATCCAGGAAGTGCCCAAGGAGGACTGGGCGCTTGCCGGCGTGATGGGCGACGAGAGAAAGGACTGACCATGACCACGGACACCAAGGCGGGCGTGAGCGAATACGCCCACATGCTGCTCAAAGTTGCCGACATCGAGCGTTCGCGGCATTTCTACAAGGACCTGCTCGGCTTCACGCCGCGCAACGCCAAGCCGCTGGCCGACGGCCGGCCGTTCGTGCCGTTCCTGGAGGGGCTGGCGCTGACCAGCGGCGGCGTGGAGAAGTCTCCGCAGATCGACCACATCGCGTTCAAGGCGAAAGATGTGCCCGCGGTCGCTGCGCGGTTGAAGCAGGCGAACGTCAAGTTCGACCGCGACCTGCACGACGGGCTCTACGGGCTGACGATCTACGTCTACGACCCGGACGGCAACATGATCGAGCTGTTCGACGAGCACGCCAAGATGGGTTGAGATTGCGTGACCGTCACGGCCGGATAACGACGGAGCCGTGATCGCGCTGGTGACGCAAGCGAATGCGCGGGGCTGCGCACCGCGTTGAAGCCTTACGCAGCGCCCCGGCCGTATAAGCGGCCGTTGAGCCGAACGTGCAACACCCGCACCGAGTTCCTCCGAAACCGCAACCCCGCGCGGCGTTGCCACACTTGTCATCGCGGCGCGGCCTCCGCATGCTGCGCCGAACAAAAAAAGCTCAGGGGGGATGGCGTGAAAATCGAGTGGGATGTCCCGATCGTGATGGACGACAGCATCGTCCTGCGGGCCGATGTGTTCCGGCCCGATGCCGAGGGACGCTATCCGGTGATCCTCAGCTATGGCCCCTACGGCAAGGGGCTCGCCTTCCAGGAGGGCTGGAAGAATGCCTGGGATCGGCTGGTCGCCATGCATCCCAACGTGCTCGAAGGTACCAGCGCCAAATACGCCAATTTCGAAGTGGTCGATCCGGAAAAATGGGTGCCGGACGGCTATGTCATCGTGCGGGTGGATTCGCGCGGCGCCGGCCGCTCACCGGGCTTTCTCGATCCGAAGTCCGTACGCGAGACCAAGGACCTGCACGACTGCATCGAGTGGGCCGGTACACAGCCTTGGTCGAACGGCAAGGTGGGCCTCAACGGCATCTCCTACTTCGCCACCAACCAGTGGTACGTCGCACCGCTGCAGCCGCCGCACCTTGCCGCGATGTGCGTCTGGGAGGGGGCGTCCGACTATTATCGCGAGAACACCCATCACGGCGGCATCCTCTCCACCTTTGCGTTGACGGTGAACGACTTCGGCGTCTGGCCGATCCAGCATGGCATGGGCGAGCGCGGCCGGCGTAGTCGCGCCACCGGCGAACTGGTGTCCGGCCCGGAAACGCTTTCGCCCGAGGAACTGAAGAAGAACCGCATCGACCTCGCCAAGTCCCTGCTCTCCCACCCGCTCGACGATCGTTACTACCGCGACCGCGTGCCGGACTGGTCGAAGGTCAAGGTGCCATTCCTGTCGGCGGCCAACTGGGGCGGCGTCGGGCTACACCCGCGAGGGAATTTCGAGGGTTTCATGCGGGCAGCCTCCGAGCAGAAGTGGCTGGAGGCGCACGGCTCGACCCACTGGGCCCACTTCTATTCGAGCTACGGCGAGGCGCTGCAGAAACGGTTCTTCGCTCACTTTCTCAAGGGCGAGGACAACGGCTGGGACCGCCAGCCCCGCGTCCAGCTTCAGGTTCGCCATCCAGGCGAGAAGTTCGTTGAGCGCCACGAGAACGAATGGCCGCTCGAGCGAACGCAGTGGACCAAGTTCTATCCTGCGTCGGACGGCGGCTTCGGGCCTGAGGAACCCTCGGTCCGCACGACGCTGACATACGATCCGACGGGCGATGGCCTCACCTTCTTGACGCCAACGCTCGAGCAGGAACTGGAGATCACCGGTCCGGTCGCCGCCAAGCTGTTTGTTTCGTCGGCGAGCACGGACGCCGATCTCTTTCTGGTGCTGCGCGTGTTCGCGCCCGACGGCAAGGAGGTCGTGTTCCAGGGCTCCAACGATCCACGCACCCCGGTCGGTCTCGGCTGGCTCCGTGCGTCGCACCGCAAGCTCGATCCGGTCCGCACCCTGCCCTATCGTCCCTATCACCCGCATGACGAAGTCGAGCCGCTGACGCCAGGCGTGCCCGTCGAACTCGACGTCGAAATCTGGCCGACCTGCATCGTCGTGCCGCCGGGCTATCGTGTGGGATTCAGCGTGCGCGGCAACGACTACCGCTACGACGCGCCGCCGCTGAAAGTGCCGGGGCTGTGGTACGAGATGACCGGGGTCGGCCCGTTCAAACACGATTCGCCGGAGGATCGGCCGGCCGACGTGTTTGGTGCGACGGTGACGCTGCACTTCGAACCTGGACGGCAGCCCTACGTGCTGCTGCCAATCATTCCGCCGCGCTGACGCGGGCAGCAACAGAAAAAATCAAGACAGGGAGAGACTCTCATGGCGAAATGGTGTGCAGCTTTGGTGCTGCTGATTGCGCAGACCGTCCTCGGCACCACCGCTGGGCAGGCACAGAGCAGCTATCCGTCCCGGCCGGTGCGGGTGTTGTGCGGGTTTCCGGCCGGCACTTCGTCCGACATCATGGCGCGCATCTTCGCCCAGAAGCTGAGCGAGAAATTCGGCCAGCAATTCATCGTGGAGAATCGGCTCGGCGCCTCGGGCAACCTCGCCGCCGAAGCGGCGTCAAAGGCCGATGCCGATGGCTACACGCTGCTGCTGGGTACGGTGGCGAACTCCATTAGCGCCAGCGTGCTGAAGAACCTCTCGCACAACTTCGGTACGGACTTCGCGCCGATCGCGGTAGTGAGCAGTGCGCCCAACATCCTCGTGGTCAGCAATGCTACGGGCGTCTCGTCGGTCGCGGATTTTCTGAAATATGCCAAGGGCCGGAGCGATCTGTTCTTCGGTTCCGCCGGCGTCGGCACCGCGCCGCATCTGTCGGGCGAACTGTTCAACATGATGACCGGGGCGAAGCTCACCCACGTGCCGTATCGCGGCAATAGCCAGGGTCTGCTCGACCTGGTCAGCGGCCGCCTGAATGCAGTGTTCGCGCCGGCGCCGACGCTTGCCGCCTTCGTCAAGGACGACAGGGTCAAGGCGCTGGCCGTCACATCCGCTAAACGGTCATCGCACTTGCCGGACCTGCCAACCTTGGCCGAATCCGGCCTGCCTGGATTCGACACGTCAATCTGGTACGGCTTTCTGGCGCCGAAAGGCACGCCACCGCAAATCCTCAAGCTGCTGGCCGATGCGCTGGTCGAGGCCGGCGAGAGCCCCGACATCAAGGCGCAACTGGCGCGCAACGGCGCCGAGCCGCTATCGATCACACTCGACAAGTTTGGCGCCTTCGTCGCGGAGGATATTGCGAAATGGCGCAAGGTGGTGGAGTTCGCGCAGATCAAGGGCTGACCGGCGTGCGCCGGATCAATACCCGCGCGGGCCGAACACCTTGATGCCGAGCTTGTTCTCCAGCGCGCGGCCGAAGCGGTATTTCATCTCCGGCCCCTCGTAGGTGGCGGGCGGCGCGCGCTGATACTCCGGTTCGGCCTCGATCCGCAGGCGGATGAAGTACGGCCCCGGCGCCGCGACGATCTCCGGCATCTGCCGGTCGAGGTCGGCGAGATTGTCGATGGTGACGGCGCGCTGGAAGCCGGCGCCGCGCGCCATCATGGTGTAGTCGGCACCGTCCTGGTTGACGATCGGCATGGTCTCGACGGTCTGGTAGCACTGGTTGTCGACGACGAAATGCTTCATGTTGCGCGGCTGCTGGCCGGCTTCGGTGATCAGCGTGCCGGTGTTCATGCACAGCCCGCCGTCGGAATTGATCACCCAGACCGGCGTGTCGGGAAGCGACAGCGCGAGACCGAGCGCGAAAGTCGAGGCCAGCCCCATGCCGCCGTGCATGTAGAAGCTGTCTTCGCTCTTGGTGACGGCCCACCATTCGTTGGCCGCCATCCCGAGCGCGCACACCACGATGGCGTCGCCGCGGTGCCTGGCCAGCACCTGCATGGCCTCATTCGCCTTCATGCGTTCTTCACTCCGAGCAGCTTCTTGGTCAGGAACAGCACGAACGGCCGCTTCTGCAGACGGTGCCACTCATAAGCGTTCGGGATTTCTTCAATCTCCTCCGGCTTGTCGATCACCTTGTAGGGATAGTCGTAGGCCTGCAGCAGCGGGATGGTGCGGCGGCCCTGCACCTCCTGATAGACTTTGTGGTCGTCGATCGAGCCGCGGCCGCTGACGATGCAGAACACCGGGATCATGTGGCGCAGGCAAAGCGTCGCCATCTCGCCGGTGCAGGTGAGGAGCCCGGTATTGCCCATGATCGCCACCGACCGCACGCCGCCGAAGAACGCGCCAGCGCAGATCGCGATGGTCTCGGCCTCGCGGCCGACCGGCACGTGCCGGATCTGGTTGTCCTTCGCGACCCGGCGGATCAGCGTGTTGACCCAGTCGTCCGGCAGGCTCGCGGCAAGGCGCACGCCCGCCTTCACAAGCTGGGCGTGAATCTGGTCATTGACGTCCATCGACAGACCGTTCGGATGTTCTGGGAAATATTGTGACCACGATAGGAGACGCGACTTTGCAGCGTCAAGCCGCACCCGCGGACGGCGATCGGGCGCCCGCAAGCGAGATCAGCCGATGATCAGCAACCGTTCGGTATCGAGATAGTCGGACAACAACTCGCAACCGCTCGACGTCACGAGTACCATATCCTTGTTTTGCATGCCGAAGCCGAATCCGGTCTCGTAGATCAACGGCTCGATGCCGAGCACCATGCCGGCTTCCAGTTCGCGGTCGTCGGTCGGTCCGAGGTAAGGGTCCTCGTGCAGGTGCAGGCCGATGCCGTGGCCGATGAACGAGATCGGCGGCAGCTTCAGCTCGCCGACCTTCTTGATGTAGAGATCGTAGATCGCCTTCGTCGACGCCCCCGGCTTGATGGCGTCGAGCAAGAGATGCTTGCATTCGGTGAGGTTCGCCCAGATGCGCTCGGCCTGCGGCGGCGCCGCGCCGACCGCCGCGGTGCGGCAGACGCCGGCATGATAGCCGCCGATGATCGGAAAGATTTCCACCCGGCAGACGTCGCGCTCCTTGAGCACGCGTTCGGTCGGCCCGACATTCGGAAACACGCTGCGTTCGCCGGTCGCCACGATCATCAGCTTGAAGTATTCGGCGCCCTGCTCGTAGATGCCGCGGGTCAGCGCCGCTGCCAGGTCCATCTCGGTCGATCCGGCACGCACCGCATGATAGGCATCGGTGATCGACTTGTCGGCGATGCGCGACAGCCGGCGCAGGATCTCGATCTCTTCCGGCGTCTTGACTTCGCGCAGCCGCGCCAGCAGCGCCTGCGCCGGAACGAACGTCGCCTTCGGCAGCAGTTCGCGTAGCGCGGCGAAGTCGCCCGCCGGAATGTAGTCCATCTCGATGCCGATCTTGGCTTCGGCGAGGCCCTGCTTGCGCAGCAAATCCGCCAGCACCGCCATGGCGTTGAACTTGAACTCCTGCCACACCGCGATCTCGGTGCCGGGCGGCGACTTGGCGCGGATGGTGCTCGCCTCCATGTCGACGACGCAGAGCGCGACCTCGCGCCCGGCATCGACCACCGCCATCGCATGGCGCCAGCGCATCAGCGGCTGGGTCGGCGACAGAAAGCCGGTGACATAGGCGAAGTTCTCCGGCGAGATCGAGACGATGGCGTCGAGCCCCGCGTCCCGCATGGCGCGCGCCTGCCGCGCGATCACATCCTGCCGCATCCCCTACCCCTTTGCGACGCCGTAGCGCCTGATCTTGGCCTCATCGGCGGCGATGCCCATGCCGGCGCCATCGGGCACGTCGACCGCGCCATCGACCAGGCGCATCGGCGAGACGATCAGATCATCCTTGTAGTAGATGCCGCCGACCTGGCCGGACTGCGCCTCGGCCGGCGTCGACACCGGGACCACGCAGGACAGCACGACCGACGGCGCCGCCGCCGCCAGTGCCAGATTGGCGAGATTGCCGATGCCGGTTTCGACCGACCCGTTGACGTTACAGATGAGGCCGGCGGCGCGCGCCACCGCGGCGACTTCCATGGCACGATAGAGCCCGCCCGGCTTGGTGGTGTAGATCGAGACGATCTGCGCCGCCCGCTTCTCGATGATCTGGATGACGTCGTGGGCGTTCCAGGCACTCTCGTCCGCCATCACCGGCGCATCGATGGCGCGTGCAACCTCGGCCAGATGCTCAATGCCTTCGACCGGCTGCTCGAAATAGATCAGGTTGTAGCGCTCCATGCGCCGGTAGGTGCGGATCGCCTCGGCGGCGGTGCGGTAGCCCTGATTGGCGTCGCAGCACAGCGCGACACTCGGACCGACGGTCTCGCGGATACGCCGCACCATCTCGATGTCGCGGTCCGGGTCGACGCCGACCTTGATCTTGATGGTGCGGATGCCCTCGCGCGCAACCTGCGCGACCTCGCGCTCGGCTTCCTCGAAGCCCAGAAGTCCGATCGAATGGGTGACCGGAATCCGCCGTCGCACCGCGCCCCCCAGCAGCCGATAGACCGGGAGCCCCCATTGCCGGCCGGCGAGATCGTAAGCGGCGAACTCGACCGCCGCCTTCGCGTAAGGGTAGCCCTTGACGATGCGATCCATGCGCGCATGCAGTTCGCCGATCTCGCCCGGCATGCATCCCGTCACGGCCGGCGCGAGGTATCGCGTGACGATCTCGATGGTGGTGCCCGGGCTTTCGCCGAAGTAGCGGCCGAACTCGCCGCCCCAGTCCTTCAGTGCCGGCGCCTCGCCCCAACCGGCATTGCCGGCCGCGTCGATCATCTTGACCAGCACGTAACCGCCGATCGGCTCGGTCAACCCCGTCCACTTGTGCTCGCGCCGCGTCGGCAGCGAGACATGATGAAGCTCGATCGCGGCAATGGGTGAGTCGGACATCGGTGGGTCTGTCGAAGAAGAGAAATCGACCGTATCGGCAAGAGCGCAGGTTTGCAACGCGCGAGCAAATTGCTCCCTCGGTCATCGCCGGGCTTGAGCCATCTTCTTGCGTAGATGCATTGCGATTCATGCGAAGGTGATGCACTCACGGGTCGAGCCCCGCGGGTGACAGTGGAGGACGCGTTGCGGATCATCGCGCTCGAAGAACATTTCATTCTGCCGCGGGAAGAGCAGAACCTGCCGCCAGGCGCGCACCGCGGCAACGATCGCGAGAAACTCCTGGGATTCGACGTCATCGCCGAACTGCTCGATCTCGGCGACCGCCGGATCGCCGCCATGGACGCCGCTGGAATCGATGTGCAGGTGCTGTCGCACAATCAGCCGGGCTGCCAGGCGCTCGATGCAACCGCCGCCGTGCCGGTGGCGCGCGAGGTCAACGACCTGCTGTTCGAGACTGTCAAAACACATCCGGATCGCTTCGCCGGGCTCGCCGCACTGCCGACTGCGGACCCGGCCGCCGCCGCACGCGAGCTCGAACGCGCGGTGACCAGGCTCGGCTTCCGCGGCGCCATGATCAACGGCCATACTGGCGGCAGCTTTCTCGACGAGCGGAAGTACTGGTGCATCTTCGAAGCCGCGCACGCGCTCGATGTGCCGATCTACCTGCACCCGAGCAAACCGCACCCGGCGGTGATGCAGGCCTACTTCGACGGCTACGAGGAACTGGCGCTGGCGGCATGGGGCTTCGGCATCGACACCGGGGCGCACTTTTTGCGGATGGTGTTCGCCGGCGTTTTCGATGCGTTCCCAAAGCTCACGGTCATTCTCGGCCACCTGGGCGAGGGCCTGCCGTTCATGCTGCACCGGATCCAGGACCAGACGCAGCTGGCCGCCAAGCGCCGCGGCCTCAAGCGCGCGCCGATCGAGTACCTGACCGAGAACCTCGCAGTGACGTGCAGCGGCAATTTCTCGCCGCCGGCCTTTGCCTGCACCGTGGCGGCGCTCGGGATCGACAACGTCATGTTCTCGGTCGACTGGCCTTATGAGTCGAACGCCGCCGCGGTCGAATTCCTCAAGCGTCAGCCGCTCGCTCCGGCTGACCTCGCCAAGGTCGCTCATGGCAACGCCGAACGTATTCTGCGGCTCTGATGCCGGTAGTTTGACACCGCTCAAGTGAAACCCGCGCACCGTCTCATCGGAATCACCGACCGATTTTGCAACTTTTCGTATATGAAAACCGGGAAAATGCAGCCGCAAGGACGCACTGAACGTTGTTGTGAGCTGGATCGCGGTAGTTCCTTAACCAGAACGCAAGCTCGTTCTTGAGTTTTAATCCGAAGCATACCCTCGGCGAATACGCTTCAAACCAAGTATTCAATGGTGAAGCGTAGCGATGAAGCTCCACATCCTGCAGTTGCCGAAACTGATTGCACAGCGGCGCAGCACTGCCATCCTCGGCATGATCATCATCGTGATGCTCTGGACCGGCATCATCATGAAGTACTTCGAGAGCGTCGAAAACGATCAGCGCGAAGCTGAGCGTACCAACCAGAACCTGGCGATGCTGTTCGAGGAGAACGTGCTGCGCTCGATCGGCGAGATCGACAAGGCGTTGCTGTATCTTCGACGCATCGTTGAGTCCCGCGGCGCCGAGGGCGGTTACGAAACGATCTACTCGCTGGTGGAGTCCAGCGACGTCCTCAGCGAGATCATCGTGCAGGCCGCGATCGTCGACAACAAGGGCATCATCCGCTGGTCCAACGCGCTGCTGGCCAACGCCCCGGCGATCAGCGTCGCCGATCGCAAGCACATCAAAGTTCAACTGAACAGCACCGAGGATCAGCTCTACATCAGTACGCCGGTGGTCGGGCGCGCCAGCGGCCAGTGGTCGGTGCAGTTCACCCGGCGCTTCATGCGCAACGACGGCA
Source organism: Xanthobacteraceae bacterium (assembly GCA_050179645.1). Taxonomy (GTDB): domain Bacteria; phylum Pseudomonadota; class Alphaproteobacteria; order Rhizobiales; family Xanthobacteraceae; genus VAZQ01. Next base: position 30,539 of record JBFXEX010000030.1, read on the forward strand.
TAATCGGCGGCGTCGTCGTGGCGTCGCTCAATCCCGCGCACTTCACGACCTTCTACGACAAATTCGACCTGGGCTCGTCCGGCGCGGTCTACATGATCGGCAGCGACGGCATCATCCTTTCGTCGGGCGGCAACGCAGTTGGCCGCTACTCCCTCAGTCAGGACATTAACGGCACCAAGCTGGCGCAACATCTCAAGGGCGAAGGTGCGACCTTCGAGGACACCGATCCGACGACCGGCGAATCTCGACTGACCACTGTGCGTCCGGTACGCGGCCATCCGCTGTGGGTCAGCGTCGGCATCAACAAGAGCGACATCTTCAAGCGCTCGGCCGCCAATCTGCGCCTGCACGCGATCGCCGGCATCGCTCTCACCCTGCTGATCCTCGCCGCGATGGAGCAGATCCTGCGGACCGAGGCGAGCGCCCGCCACAAGTCCGAGCAACTGCAGCTGACGCTCGAGAACATGAGCCAGGGCATCATGCTGGTCACCAAGGACCTGCAGATTCCGATTATCAACAGCCGCTGCGGCGAACTGCTGGAACTGCCGCGCGAGTTCATCGAGCATCCGCCGCGCTTCGACCAGTTGATCGAGTATCAGGCCCAGACTGCCGACGCGGTCCGGGCCACGGGATCAGCCGACCAGACCAAAACGCGGCGTGCCGACATTGGCGCCGAAGCTCAGCAATTCGCGATCAGCGAGCGCAAGATGCCCGACGGCAGCGTGATCGAAGTGCGCAGCGGCCACCTCCCCGACGGCAGCTTCGTGCAGACCTTCACCGATATCACCAAACGCCACGAAGCCGAGGCGCACGTCGCGCGGCTGGCGTCCGAGGATCCGCTCACCGGTCTGCCGAACCGGCGCGTATTCCGCGCCAGCCTCGACGACGTGAGCCGGCGGCGAGCTTCGTCGCGCGGCGGGCCGAAGCCGCCGGATTACGCCGTCCTCTTCCTCGACCTGGACCGCTTCAAAGTGGTCAACGACACGCTCGGACATCGGGTCGGCGACCTGTTCCTGCAAGCCGTCGCCGAAAGCCTGAAGACCGTTCTCCAGAACGGCGAACTCCTCGCCAGGCTGGGCGGCGACGAATTTTCCATCGTGGTCCCGTCGGTCGAAAGTCGCACGGAATTGGAGGCGTTGGCCAACCGCCTCACCGATCTGGTCAGCCAGCCCTACGAGATCGACGGCCACCGCATCCTGTCGAGCGTCAGTATCGGCATCGCGGTGGGCCCGGATGACGGCGACAATTCCGATGATCTCCTCAAGGCTGCCGACCTTGCGCTCTATGCGGTGAAGGCGAGCTCCCGCGGCACGTTCCGATTCTACCACCGGACGATGAACGAGGAGGTCAACGACCGCCGCCAGATCGAGATGGACCTGCGCGAAGCGATCGAGCACGAGCAGTTGGAATTGCACTATCAACCGATCATCGACTTGCAGCGTAACGTCATCACCGGCTTCGAGGCGCTGACGAGATGGCGGCATCCGATCAAAGGCCAGGTGCCTCCCTCGACCTTCATCCCGGTGGCGGAGGACAGCGGCCTGATCCTGCCGCTCGGCGCCTGGTCGCTGCGCGAGGCCTGCAGGACCGCGATCAAGTGGCCCGAGCATCTGCGGATCGCGGTCAATCTCTCTCCGGTGCAGTTCTCCGCGCCAAATCTGTACGAAATAATCGCGACGGTGCTCGAAGAGACCGGCCTGGCGTCGAACCGGCTCGAACTCGAAATCACCGAACGGATCTTCATGGACAACAGCGAAAAGACATTGTCGACGCTGCACCGGTTGAAGCAGCTCGGCGTGTGCATCGCGATGGACGATTTCGGCACCGGCTATTCGTCGCTGAGCTATCTGCGCAGCTTCCCGTTCGACAAGATCAAGGTGGATCGCACCTTCGTTTCCGACCTCACCGACGGTACCGAGCACGTCGTCATCGTGCAGGCGGTGGTCAGCATTGCGCGCGCGCTCGGCATGACGACCACCGCGGAAGGCGTCGAAACCCTCGGCCAGAAGGAATTCCTCGCGGCGCTCGGCTGCAACGAAGGCCAGGGCTACCTGTTCAGCGCCGCGGTTCCGAGCGAGAAACTGCCCGAATTGATCGCGAAGTGGTCGGCCGCCAAGACCATGGCGGCCTGACCGGCTCTTCGTTCAGGCCCCCTTCCCGCCCGATTTGCCGGCATCAAGCCCTCGCTGCCGCTTACCCTCGCGCCACAGCAGAAACAGTCCGGACGCAACCACGACGGCCGAGCCGGCGATCAGCCCGAGCGTCGGAACATCGTCCCATACGACGTAGCCGATGATCAGCGCCCAGACGAGCATCAGGTAGTAGAATGGCGACACCGCAGTCGCGGGCGCAAGCTGCAGCGCACGGGTCCAATAGTACTGACCGGCAGCGTTTGCGACGCCGCTGCAGATGAACAACGCCGCGTCGAGCCCGGTCGGCCAGCGGAAACCAAACAGCAGCAGGAGCGAGTGGAAGGCCGCGACGGTCACCATTTGCCACATCAGCAACGTGTTGGCGGATTCGGTGCTGGTCATCCCACGCACAGCCACGGTGACGCTGCCGTACATCACCGCATTGCCGAGTGCGAACAACGCGCCCAGCGTGAGCGAATCCGTTCCCGGATTGGCGACGATCAGCACGCCAAGGAACCCCGCCAATAGCGCGATCCAGCGCGCGGCACCCGCCCGCTCCTTCAGCCAGACGATCGACAGCAGCGCCGAAAACAACGGCGCGGAGAAGTTGATCGCGATTGCGCCGGCGAGCGGCATCAGCATGAACGCAAGGACGCTGAAGGTCTGTGAGATCGACTGCGACAGGCCGCGCCCGAGGTGCATGCCCGGACGCCGGGTGGCGAAGACCGCAACGCCGGTCACCGGCAGGATGAAGGCCGCGCAGATCACCAGCGACAGCAATGAGCGAACGAAAACCACCTGGCCGACCGGATAGGTCGCGACCAGCCATTTCGCCAGCGCCGCCGTGATCGCGAACAAGATGGTCGCGGCGATCATGCAGAGAATGCCGCGCGGAACGTGGTCCTGCGGCTTGGTCGAAGTCGCGTTCCCGGCTGGCGGGGTGCGCTGGCTCGCAGGTTCGCCCATCGGGGCCTCGCGCAGGGCTTCCATGCGTGGGCGTTCGGCCGCCGCCGCCTACATCCAGCCGCGCGCGTCGACCACGCCGCTGATCAGATTGCAGTCGAACAGCATCGGAGCCGCATGCATGGCGCTGCGCCGTACCGGAACGACGCGCTCGCCGATGCTCGCGATATCGGCAACGAACTTGCGGCGCAGCTCCTGCGCGGTTTCCAACGAGACGGGCTCAAACGCAATCTTCGATCCGATCGGCATCCGGCCAAGCGCCGGCATATCGGCCGAGATCACGGTTGCGATTTTCGGATAGCCGCCGGCCGTTTGACGGTCGACCAGCAGCACGATCGGTTGCCCGTTGCCCGGCACCTGGATCGAGCCGGGGGCGATGCCGTCGGACACAAACGTCGTATGCCGGGCATGGTCGAGACAGTAGCCGTCGAGCCGGATGCCCATGCGATCGGCCCCCGGCGATACCACGTACTCGGCATCGAAGAACGCGGCGATCTCCCGCTCAGCGAAATGATCGGCCTGGGGGCCGAGAATGGCGCGAAAGCGCGGCGGCGGCGCAAGGTCGAGATCCGGGAGTTCGTATTCCTCGCGGTCACTGGCGCTGGGGCGACACAGCGGCAACCAGTCGCCGGCGATCAGGGCACGGCCCTGCCAGCCGCCAAATCGGCCGCGGATGTAGGTGGACACGCTACCGAGGACCGGATGGATGTCGAAGCCGCCCTCCACCGCCACATACAGCACCGCTCCGCCGGTGAGCGAGCCGATCTGCACCACCTCGCCCCGGCGGACGCGGACGCTGCGCGCGCGGTTCACCGGACGGCCGCTTCTGGCACCAAGTTCGGGCAGGATTTCGATCGGCGCCGGGGCGCCGACGAATGCGAGCCGCACGTCGTCGGCATCCACCATGAAGGTCGGGCCGACATACGCGATCTCGATCGCACCGGTGCCGGGCGCATTGCCGACCAGCGCATTGGCCGCGCGCAGGCTGACCGGGTCGAGTGCGCCGCCGACCGGGATGCCAATTCGCTGGTGGCCGGGACGGCCGAAATCCTGCACTGTGGTCAGCAGACCGGGTGCCAGGACGCGTAATCCGGCATTCATGCGGCGGCTTCCAGTTTGGCGTCGGTGGGTTTGATGTCGAGCGCGCCGGCGGCCGCCTTCGCCAGCAGGTCCTCATATTCACGCAGCGAAACCGGGATGAAGCTGACGGTATCGCCTGGCGCCAGCAAAGCCGCGGGCCGCGGGTGACGCTGCAGGAACGGCACCGGCGAGCGTCCGATCAGGTGCCAGCCCGCTGGTGTTTCCAACGGATAGACGCACGACATCAGGGTGGCGATGGCCAGCGATCCCGCCGGCACCTTCAAGCGAGGCGACGACCGCCGCGGCAGGCGCAACACTTCCGGCACGTCACCCAGATAGGCCATCCCCGGCATGAAGCCGATCATATAGACGTGGTATATCGTCGAACTGTGACACTCCACGACTTGGGCGGGCGTCAAACCGGTGCGCGCCGCAACATCGTCCAAGTCAGGCGCGATCGACGCGTCGTAGCAGGCCGGCAGCCGCCACCGGCGTCCTGACTGCGGAGTGGACTGCAGCCCCTGCGCCAACTCGGCGATGTGTTCGATGAGCGCGCCGGTGGGCAGCACCAGCGGGTCGTAGTGAATCATCAACGACCGGAACGTCGGAACCGTTTCGACGATGCCTTCGAGCCCCGCGTCGGAAAGGCATCGCGACAACGCCAGAACCTTAACGCTCACCTCCCGATCGATCTGCTCGCCAAATTCGACGACGACCGCCGTATCCCCGGCGGGCAGCACCCGATATTCAGACATGTCAGGACGACCCCCTCGACCCTGTACTTATGGTAATTAATTCCTGAATCTGGGTCAATTTTTTTAAGTATTCCGGCACGGTTAGGAAAGTATTAACGTTAATTCGGCGATCTTATCGTTAATAAGGCCGATCAATTTATTCGCGCCGGAGCGTATGTGAAAACTATGTGACGCGAATCGTTACTGGCACAGGGGTCGGTCTACCCTCGGATCCCGGCGGAGGCCACACGGTATCTCGCCTCCTGCGCACATTTGGCAACGTGGACATCGCGGTTGATCACCTGGAGATTAGGGGCTCCCCAATACCCGAGGAGAACCGGCCACGGCGCCTGCCGATGCTCGCGCCACACCTGAAACAACGGCGTGCGGTGATCGACCTCGGCGGTTTTCCACAGCCGGGCACCGGTCTGCGCGCAACGCCGAAACTGCCGCTGTTTCAATGCCTGTACGAAATCGCTCGGCGCATTCCAGAGCCGCCAGGCGATCACGCAGCAGGCGTGCCATTCGGCATTCGGATTGGGCCCCCTGGCCCACCGATCGCAGTGCCAGCCCAGCCGATAGACCGGCTGCCCGCAGACACAGCACCGACCGGGGCCAAGCGCAAATCGCGGGTCGCGATAGGGCGCGGGTGGACTACGGAACGAAACGTCCTTCGACTGGGGTCCCCAAGTCCAGCCGTCGGGCGTTCCGCTTTTGGCAGCGAGAGCGCGGGCCAACCGGTCGGCGCGCAACGGATGCGCCCGCCAATAACCGTCGACCGCGAGCCGGGGCGTCGGCGGGATGAACGGGCGGCGGAGCGCGTAAATCAACACCGGTGCCGGAAACGCCGGAGGCAATGCCTTGGTCAGCCGCGTGAGCGATTTCCGGTTTCGATCGGCCCGCCATTCCGACATCGTCATCGCCCCCCGCCAACGTGGGTCGCGATGCTGCCAGCAAATCGTAAAGCATTGTCTTAGGATTCGGTCGAACGCCGATCCGGCCCGGCTCACTAATAAGCGATCCGAAGCTTCTTCCCACCACCGAGCCCGACCACGACCACCGGCTTTCCGTTTTCGGTCGCGATGGCAAAATCCGCGACGGCCGGCGACGGAAGCGGCACGCGGCGCAGTTCGCGCGCGCCGCCCTTGAAGGCAATGAACCGCAGCCAGCGGCGGTCAAGCGAAGGAATGGCGAGATCCATCGTTCCGTCGCCGTCGAAGTCTGCCACTGCGGCGAGGCCGATCTGGCGCGAGCCCGCCACATGGTTGGATACGTCCGGCATCGCGGCGCGCTCGATCAACTTGCCCGCCTGCAGCGTCCAGAGCCGAAGCCGGCCAAGGACGTGAGGCATCTGCACATAAGCGACGTCGAGCCGACCGTCGCCATCGAAGTCGGCAATGCCGGCCGGATTGATCCAGGTGTGCGGCGAGCCGGTCGGAGGAGATTCGGCGACGACCTTGAGCCGATCGCCGACCAGGGCAACGATCGCCAGCGCCGCACCGCGACCGAGATACGACCGCACCAGGACGATCTCGTCACGGCCGTCGCCGTCGAGATCGGCAAGCCGCGGCTGACGGTCTTCGAACACCGAATCCTCGGGTAGCGTGAGTTTCGCCGCCCGCCCGTCCTGCAATTTGGCAACGACACTCGCTGCCTCGTACGGCGCGCCCAGCACGAAATGCCGGTACCGCGTCGTCGCGTCGGCGAGCCATGCTTCGGCAATGTGGTTGCTGCCTTTGGCAACACGAAGGTCATCCAATGCGCCCGGCCGGGTCTCGGCGGCGACGGCCGCGACCAACGAGACCGAGCCAAGGAGAGAAACCAGCAAAAGACGTATGCAGGTGTGCATGAGAAACGATGCAACAGGACAAGATGAGAGAGGACAAGCGAAGGTTGACGCGGTGCCAAGGGCCGACGATGCCTGCCACCGACGTCGACGCGCGGCCAATCAATTCTCGGAGAAGGCGGCGTGATGACTGCCGCTCATCGGGTCGAGTCATCGGGCCGTCATCAATTGGTTGCGTCGAGGGGCCGAACGCGCCGCCCGTGGCGCCCTCGGTACCAGGCCGTAGCCACAAAGTATCATTGCTTTATCCCTAGACGCCGCGCGGCCAGTTTACCAGAATGGCTCACATGGAGAGTGGGCTTTGAGTGACGATTTCATCCTCGAAACCGAGCAGCTCACGAAGGAGTTCGCCGGCTTCGTGGCGGTGAGCGGCGTCGACCTGAGGGTCAAGCGCGGCACGATCCATGCGCTGATCGGTCCGAACGGCGCCGGCAAGACCACCTGCTTCAACCTGCTCACCAAGTTCCTGCGGCCGACGCGCGGTCGCATCGTCTACAAAGGCCGCGACATCACCGCCATGGCGCCGGCCGACGTTGCGCGGCTTGGGCTGGTCCGCTCGTTCCAGATTTCCGCGGTCTTTCCCCACCTGACCGTGCTCGAGAACGTACGTGTCGCAGTCCAGCGCGAGCGCGGCGGCTCGTTCGACTTCTGGCGCTCCAAGCGCGTGCTCAACGCCTTCGACGACCGGGCGATGACGCTGATCGCCGACGTTGGCCTCACCTCGTTCGCCGGATGGATGGCGGCGGAATTGCCTTATGGCCGCAAGCGCGCGCTCGAAATCGCCACCACACTGGCGCTCAATCCCGAAATGCTGCTGCTCGACGAGCCGATGGCCGGGATGGGTCACGAGGACATCGAGCGCATCAGCGCGCTGGTCAAGAAAGTAGCGGCCGACCGCACCGTGCTGATGGTCGAGCACAATCTAAGCGTGGTCGCCAACCTGTCCGATCGCATCACCGTGCTGACCCGCGGACAAATTTTGGCGGAAGGCGACTATAAAACCGTATCGGCGGACCCGAGGGTGCGCGAAGCTTATCTCGGGGTCGGTCATGCTTAGCCCCACTGATGCCCCGCTGCTTGCGGTCGAGGAACTGCAGGCCTGGTACGGCGAATCTCACGTCCTGCATGGCGTCACCTTCGACGTGCGCGCCGGCGAGGTCGTGACGCTGCTCGGAAGGAACGGCGCCGGCAAGACCACGACGCTGCGATCAATCATGGGCATCGTCGGCCACCGCACCGGCTCGGTGCGCTACGACGGCCGCGAACTGATCGGCCTCTCGAGTGACCGCATCGCCCGCCAAGGTTTGGCATTCTGCCCGGAGGAGCGCGGCATTTTCGCAAGCCTGAGCGTTCAGGAGAACCTGCTGCTACCGCCGCGGGTGCAGACCGGCGGGCTCGAACTCGAACAGATTTTCGAACTGTTTCCCAATCTCAAGGAACGGTTGTCGAGCCAGGGCACCAAGCTCTCGGGCGGCGAGCAGCAGATGTTGGCAATTGGCCGCATCCTGCGTACCGGCGCCCGTCTGCTATTGTTGGACGAACCGACCGAGGGACTGGCGCCGGTCATCATTCAGCAGATCGGCAAGACCATCGGCATTCTGAAACAGCGCGGCTTCACCATCCTGCTGGTGGAGCAGAATTTCCACTTCGCCTCGACGGTAGCCGACCGCTATTACGTGATGGAACACGGCAAGATCATCGATCGGTTTGCCGATTCCGAACTGGACGCCAACCTCGAAAAGCTGCACGACTATCTCGGAGTCTAAACACCAAGACGCCGGGCCCACCGGTGTGACCCAAGAGGAGCAGTACCATGAAGGGTTTAGTGAGCCTGACCGCGCTTGCGGTCGCCCTGGCCGCGAGCGCGGCGCAGGCCCAGCAGGTCAACGTCAAGATCGGCGTGATGAGCGACATGTCGAGCCTCTATGCCGACCTCGCCGGTCCGGGCTCGACCGCGGCCGCCAAGCTGGCGATCGCCGACTTCCAGAAGAATAATCCGAACGTGAAGGTCGAACTGGTCAGCGCCGACCATCAGAACAAGCCCGACATCGGGTCCAACATCGTCAACAAGTGGTTCGATACCGAGGGCGTCGACATGGTCATCGACGTGCCCAATTCGGGCGTCGCACTGGCGGTGAGCCAGATCGCCAACACCAAGAACAAGGTTTTCGTCGTGTCCGGCGCGGCCTCCTCCGATCTGACCGGTTCGAAGTGCAACGCCAACACGGTGCACTGGACCTACGACACCTGGATGCTGGCGAACGGCACCGGCAAGGCGATGGTCAAGACCGGCGGCGACACCTGGTTCTTCCTCACCGCCGACTATGCGTTCGGCCATGCGCTCGAGCGCGACACCAGTGCCGCAATCGAGGCCAATGGCGGCAAGGTGCTTGGCAAGGTCCGCCATCCGCTCAACACCAACGACTTCTCGTCGTTCCTGCTGCAGGCGCAGACCTCCAAAGCGAAGGTCATCGGGCTCGCCAATGCGGGCGGCGACACCGTCAACTCGATCAAGGCGGGCGCCGAGTTCGGCGTCGTCAAGGGTGGTCAGAAGTTCGCCGGCCTTTTGGTGTTCGCCACCGACGTGATCGCGCTCGGGCTGCCGACCGCGCAGGGCCTGACGCTGACCGAGACCTGGTACTGGGACATGAACGACGCCAACCGTGCCTGGACCAAGCGCTGGCAGCAGGAGCGCCCAGGCAAGTTCCCGACCATGATTCAGGCTGGCGTCTACGCCGGCGTCACGCACTATCTCAAGTCCGTGGCCGCGCTCAAGAGCGGCGCCGACGGCAAGGCCGTTGTCGCCAAGATGAAGGAGATGCCGACCGACGATCCGCTGTTCGGCAAGGGCACGATCCGGCCGGACGGACGCAAGATTCACGACGCCTACCTGCTCGAGGTGAAGAAGCCGGCCGAATCGAAGCATCCCGGCGACCTCTACACCCTGAAGGCGACGATTCCGGCCGCCGAGGCGTTCCGGCCGCTGAAGGACGGCAACTGCTCGCTGGTCAAGAGCTGAAGTTAAAGTCCCCACCCCGAACCGCCTGATGGCGGTTCGGCCCTTCCCACAAGGGGGAGAGTCAGGAAGCGCCCGGGGCAACCAGCCGCATGACCGAGATCTTCGGCATTCCGTCGCAGGCCTTGTTCGCCCAGCTGCTGCTCGGGCTGATCAACGGCTCGTTCTACGCGCTGCTCAGCCTCGGGCTCGCCGTCATCTTCGGCATGCTCAACATCATCAATTTCACGCACGGCGCCCAGTACATGCTGGGCGCCTTCGTGGCGTTCTTCCTGCTGCGCTACGCCGGCATCAGCTATTGGCTGGCGCTGCTGATCGCGCCGCTGGTGGTCGGATTTGTGGGCGTGATCATGGAGCGCCTGTTCCTGCAGTGGCTCTACAAGCTCGACCACCTCTACGGGCTCCTGCTGACGTTCGGTTTCGCGCTGGTCATCGAGGGCGTGTTCCGCAACTATTTCGGCTCGTCCGGCCAGCCCTACGGCATCCCGGAAGCGCTGCAAGGGAGCTATGACCTCGGCTTCATGCGCCTGCCGATCTACCGCGGCTGGGTGGTCGTCGCCTCGCTGACCGTCTGCCTTGCGACCTGGTTCGTGATCGAGCGCACCAAGCTCGGTTCCTACCTGCGGGCCGCGACCGAGAACCCGACGCTGGTGCGCGCCTTCGGTATCAACGTGCCGCGCATGATCACGCTGACCTACGGTTTCGGCGTCGCGCTCGCGGCACTTGCCGGAGTGATGGCCGCGCCGATCTACAACGTGAGCCCGCAGATGGGCTCCGACCTCATCATCGTGGTGTTCGCCGTCGTGGTGATCGGCGGCATGGGCTCGATCATGGGCGCCATCGTCACGGGCTTCGGCCTCGGCGTCGTCGAGGGCCTCACCAAGGTGTTCTTCCCGGAGGCTTCGAACACCGTGATCTTCGTCATCATGGCGATCGTGCTGCTGATCCGGCCGGCGGGCCTGTTCGGAAGGACGGCGTGACCATGGCGACCGCCTCCGAGACTTCTGCCGCCACCCGCGCCGCCGACCTTGCGGCGGCCAAGCCGGGCGCCGCGGCCAAGCGCAGCGAGACGATCGCGTTCGTCATCATGGTTGCGGTGCTCATCGCCGCACCGTTCTTCGTCTACCCGCTGTTCCTGATGCAGGCGCTGTGCTTCGCGTTGTTCGCGTGCGCGTTCAACCTGCTGATCGGCTATGTCGGGCTCCTCTCCTTCGGCCACGCGCTGTATTTCGGCTGGGCGAGCTATCTGTCCGCGCACGCCGCCAAGGTCTGGGGGCTGCCGCCCGAGCTTGCGATCCTGACCGGCACCGCGACGGCGGCCGGCCTTGGCCTGATCTCGGGCCTGCTCGCAATCCGCCGCCAGGGCATCTATTTCGCGATGATCACGCTCGCGCTCGCGCAGATGATGTACTTCTTCGCCCTGCAGGCGAAGTTTACCGGCGGCGAGGACGGCATCCAGGCGGTGCCGCGCGGCATGCTGTTCGGCTTCATCGACCTGTCGGACCAGATGACCATGTACGCCTTCGTGGTGGTGGTCTTTCTGGCCTGCTTCCTGTTCATTCACCGCGTCATCAACTCGCCGTTCGGCGAGGTGCTCAAGGCGATCCGCGAGAATGAGCCCCGCGCCGTCTCGCTCGGCTACAAGACCGACCGCTACAAGCTGATCGCCTTCGTGCTCTCGACCACGCTCGCCGGCGTCGCCGGCGCCACCAAGGCCATCGCCTTCCAGATCGCCTCGCTCACCGACGTGCACTGGACGATGTCGGGCGAGGTCGTGCTGATGACGCTGGTCGGCGGGCTCGGCACCATCTTCGGGCCGGTTGTCGGGGCCTTCGTCATCATCTCGATGCAGAATTATCTCAACGCCCTCGACCAGTGGGTAACGGTGATCCAGGGCGCGATCTTCATCGCCTGCGTGCTGCTATTCCGCCGCGGCATCGTCGGCGAGATCGCACGGGTGCTGCGCATCAAGCTGTAGCGGGCAGCGCCATTCCAGAATGCCGTTCTGCTTTGCCGGCAGCTACTTTCTGAAGCTGCCGGTCCATTCTAGAGTGTCCAAGGAACGAGCGACCAACCCCAACCAACAACCGCCTCGTTCCAGGATCGTCAACCGACGATCCTCCTTCTCCCGGCAAGCCTGCATTCGAACCGGAGTTGCGCGTCATGGAATTGCTGCTGAACGAGGAACAATCCCTGATCCAGCAGAGCGTGCGGGCATTTGCCCGGGAGCTTGGCGGCCCGCACATGCGGGCGTTGTCCAAGCTGCCGGGGCGCTTCGCCGCGCGCGAGTTCGAGGAAGCGGCGGCGGCCGGCTGGCTGACGCTGCTGCTCGCGCCCGAAAAAGAGGGTAGCGGACTCGGCCTGACCGAGCTTTGCCTGCTGTCCGAGGACCTGGGCGCGGCGCTCGCGGCACTGCCGCTGCCGGCCGCCATTTGCGGCGTCCTGGCGCTGGCCGACAGCGAAAGCCCGCTTCCGCCGGGACTGCTCGATGCCGCCATTGCCGGCAAGGCGCTGATCGTGCCGGCCTTCACAAGCGCCGCAAGCGGCGAGGACGAGCCGCTCGCAGTGACCGGAACGGCGAATGACCGGCGGCTCTCCGGCCTGCGGGTTGGCGTGCCCTGCGTCTCCACGGCCACGGGATTCGTGGTTCATGCCACGATCGACGGCGACCTCGCGCTGCTCTACGTGCCGAAGGATGCCGCGGGCGTCGCGCTGCGGGAGAAGATCGCCATCGACGGCACGGTGCTCGGCGACGCGGTTCTGGACAATGTTCCGCTTGGCGAGACCGTCGTGTTGACGCGGGGTCAAGCGGCGGAGGACTTGAAGCGCAAGGTCGACATCGTCCTCAATTTCGGCACCGCCGCCGAATTGCTCGGCACCATGCACGCTGCCGCCGACAAGACCCTCGACTATCTGCGGTTGCGCGTGCAGTTCGGCCGCCCGATCGGTTCGTTCCAGGCGCTGCAGCATCGCGCGGTCAACGACCACGTCCAGGTGGAGACGGTGCGCTCGCTGCTCTACGAAGCCGCCAAGCTGACGCAGTTCGACGACAATCTCGCGGCGCTTGCCTGCGCTGCCAAGGCCAAGGCCGCCGAAGCCGCCCCGGCGCTGATCGTGTCGAGCATTCAGATGCACGGCGCAATCGGCTTCACCGACGAGCACGATATCGGCCTCCTGCTCAAGCGCGCGCTCACGCTCGCGGCCACCTATGGGCCCGCGCCGATCCAGCGCAAGCGCTACGCCGCTCTGCGCGACGGTGACGACGCCGCGCTGCCCAACATCCGCAATCCCGATCCGAGCGGCGAGGCCTTCCGCCAGGAGGTGCGGGACTGGATCGAGCGGACGCTGCCCGACAACCTGCGCCACCTGCCGACGCGGCCGCCGTACGAGGACGCGATGTGGTGGCACCGCCAGCTCGCCGAGCGCGGCTGGATCGCACCCCGCTGGCCGAAAGCCCACGGCGGCATGGATGCGCCCTTGCAGCAGCAGATCATCATGATGGAAGAGCTCGGACGCGCCGGCGCCCCCGAATTGTCGGCGCAGGCGATCAACCATGTCGGACCGATCATCATGGCGCTCGGCAGCGAGGCGCAGAAGACGCGGCACCTGCCCCCCATGCTGACGGGCGAGACGGTGTGGTGCCAGGGCTATTCGGAGCCCGGCGCCGGCTCCGATCTCGCCAGCCTGCGCACCTCGGCGGTGCGCGACGGCAACGACCTCGTCATCAACGGCCAGAAGATCTGGACCACCTGGGCGCATCATGCCGACTGGATGTTCGCGCTGGTACGCACCGACCCGGACGCAGTCAAACAGGCCGGCATTACGTTCGTGCTGATCGACATGAAGACACCGGGCCTCACGGTGCGACCCATCCGCACCATCGCCAATGATGACGAACTGGCAGAGGTGTTCTTCGACAATGTTCGCGTGCCGATCGACAACGTCGTGGGTGGCATCGACAATGGCTGGCGCGTCGCCACTGCGCTGCTGTCGCATGAACGGCTGCAAAGTTCGAACCCGCAAAAGTGCGTCGGTGCGCTGACCCGCCTGAAAAAGGCCGCGGCCAACGGAGCGGCGAACGATCCGGCGTTTCGCGACAAGATGGTGGCAGCCGAGATCGAAGTACTGGCGCTGGCGGCGGCCTATGAGCACGCCGTCGCGCTGACCCGCTCGGGCCGTCAGCTTGGTGCGGAGACATCGTTCCTCAAGCTCGCGGCGAGCGAACTGGCGCAGCACCTCGCGGCGCTCACGGTCGACGCCTGCGGCAGCGACGCGGTTCTGCTCGACGGCGTGACCGTCGACGACGGCACCGTCCATCCTGTCGTGAGCTATCTGCAGAGCCGGCGCGAGACGATCTTTGCGGGCAGTTCGGAGATTCAACGCAACATCATCGCCAAGCGGGTTCTGAATCTGCCCTGACCCGCATGCCGGGACATCCCGCACCACCTTGCAGCGAGAAAACAGGGTGCTAGTCTGACCGCGGGGCCACCGCCCAATCAGCGCGGCGGCGCAACAGCAACAGCGGTTCTCCGGCACGGCGTCGGCAGGGACCCGGTCGAGGGAGGATGATGCATGGTCACGCGGAGAATGCTGGTGTTCGGTGGTCTGATTGCAGCGGCCGTGGCGGCGGCCGGCGTGGCTCAGGCGCAAGAGATCAAGCTCACGCTCGCCGACCAGAACTCTCCGACCGGGTGGGGACCGACCCATGCGTTGCACCCGTGGGTCAAGCAGGTCGAAGAAGCCACCAAGGGACGCGTCAAGATTCAGGTCTACCCGTCGCAGACCCTGATCAAGGGCGTGGACATGTGGCGGGGCATCCGCAGCGGCATCGCCGACATCGGCTGGTGCGTCCAGGGTTACTGGCCGGAGCAAACTCCGCTCGCCGACGTCGCGTCGTTGCCGTTCCTGCCGATCAACTCCGGCGAAAAAGGCGGCGAGATGTTGTGGAAGCTCTACGAGAAATACCCCTCGATCCAGCGGGAGTTCGGCGACATCCAGCCACTGGTGCTCTACACCAGCTCGCCCAACATGATCATTTCCACCAAGAAGGAAGTGAAGACGCTCGACGACTTCAAGGGCCTGAAGGTTCGCGTCCTCGGCGGGCCGCCGACCGAGATGGCCAAGGCGCTCGGCGCCGTCCCCACGCTGATCCCGATGCCGGACCTCTATCAGGCACTCGACAAGGGCGTCGTCGACGCCGCCGCCGTGCCGTGGGAAGCAGTGCAGGCGTTCCGGCTCTACGAACTGGCGAAGAGCTACACCCGCTCTGCGCCAACAAGAAGAAATGGATGAGCCTGCCCGCGGACGTTCGCGATCAGATCATGACGGTGAGCGGGCTCGCCGGCTCGAAATTCTGGGGCAAGAACTTCTTCGACAGCGCCGAAGAGGGCGTGCTCGAACGGGCCAAGGCCGGCAACTACGAGATCAACCGCTATCAGGTTCCCGCCGACGAGGTGGCGCGCTGGCGCAAGATTGCCGGCGAGCCGATCTGGAACGAGTGGGTGAAGAAACTCGAGGGCAAGGGCCAGAAGGACGCACGCCCGATCCTCGATTCCGCGCTCGAACTGCTGAAGAACTAGCGCATTTGGTCGTGCGATACGGCGGTGCTCGGACTCCCCTCCCCCTTGTGAGGAGGGGTTGGGGGTGGGGTAGCAAGTTCAGGCGAAAATGAGCCTCGAACCACCCCCCTCCCCACCCCTCCCCCGCAAGGGGGGAGGGAGCACACCGCGTTCGCGGCTCGCATTATTCATGCTCGCGTGAGATCGGTCCCGTGACCATCCTGCAAACCACCGAACGATGGCTGCTGCGCTGCGAGCAGGTGCTCGTCTATGCGGGCGTGGTCGCGATGGTCGCGATGATGTGCCTGACGTCGGCCGATGCGCTCAGCCGCTATCTGCTCAACAGTCCCATCCTCGGCGCCTACGAGCTCACCGAAAAATACCTGATGGTGGCGTCGATCTTTCTCGGGCTGTCCTATGCGTACCGTGGCGGCATGTTCATCCGCGTCACCTTCCTGATCGACCGGCTGCCGCCAGCGCTGAAGCTCGCGGTCAATGTCGTGGTGCAACTAATCACGCTTGCGTTTTGTCTGCTGGTGCTGGTGGCGAGCACGCAGCAGGCGGTACTCGGATGGCAGGACGAAACCACGCTGAGCGCGCTGCCGATCCCGGTCGGACCGGCCTACACCTTCGTTCCCCTGGGCTTCCTGGCGCTGTCGCTGATGCTGCTGATCGACCTGCCGAGAGTTCGCACCGGCCGATCCTATCTGTTCCGCGAAGACACCCCGCCGGCATGACAGCGACCCGCGTCGAGCCACGCTGAAGGATCGTCCATGGTCTTGCTCCCGATCCTGGTGCTGGTTGTCGCGCTGCTGTTCGGCGTGCCGATCGCGGTCGCGCTGGCGGGCTCCGGCCTGCTCGGCATCTACCTAGTGACCGGCGACTTCGACAAGGTGATGGGCATCCTCAGCCTCAATCCCTTCAGCACGGTCGCCGACTATGCGCTGACCACGATCCCGATGTTCATTCTGATGGCGTTCTTCTCGGCCTCGAGCGGGCTGGCGCGCGACCTCTATACCGCGGCGGCGAACTGGCTCTCGCACATCCGCGGCGGGCTCGCGATCGCCACCGTGTTCGCCTGCGGCATCTTCGGCGCGATGTCGGGCGCGAGCACCGCGGCCGCCTCGGTGATGTCGAAGATCGCGATGCCGGAGATGCGCCGCCACGGCTATTCGGACGAACTGGCGGCCGGCGCTATCGGCATCGGCTCGACGCTCGACATCCTGATTCCGCCGAGCATCGCGATGGTGATCTACGGCATCGCGACGCAGACGTCGATCGGCAAGCTTCTGATCGCCGGCGTGATCCCGGGCATCATCGTCGGCACCCTGCTCGCGCTCATGATCTATCTCTGGGTCTGCATCAGCCCCCGGCACGCACCCGAAACCTTCCGCGTCGACCGCCGGGAACGCTGGGCGAGCGTGGTGCGTATCTGGCCGAGCCTGCTGCTGATCGCGATCGTGATCGTCATGCTCTACACCGGCGTCGTGACGCCGACCGAGGTGGGCGCGCTCGGCGCGCTGCTCGCCGCAGTGATCGGGGCCGCCTTCGGCCGCCTTACGCTTGCGGGCGCACTCGACGCGGTGAAGGCGACCATCCGCACCTCGGCGATGATCTTCCTGATCCTGATCGGCGCCACCATCTTCGGCTACTACATGGCGCTCAGCCGAATTCCGCAAGACGTCGTGGCCGCCGTCATCGCCATGGACCTCAACCGCTGGGTCGTGATCGTCGGAATCATCGTCGCCTACTTCGTCATCAGCATGTTCATGGACGAGATCCCGCTGCTGCTGCTGACGCTGCAGCTGACCTTCCCGCTGATCACCTCGCTCGGCTTCGACCCCATCTGGTTCGGCGTGATGTCGATGTTGATGGTGGCGATGGGGCTCGTGTTCCCCCCGGTCGGCCTGATCGCCTTCATCGTCAGCGCGACCGGCGGGGTCGAGCTGATGAAGGTCTACAAGGGGACCAGCATTCTGATGCTGTCGATTATCGTCACGGCTGTGCTATTGATGATCTTCCCGCAGATCGCACTCTGGCTGCCGGCGACCATGCGTTAGTATCCCGGAACCTTCTGCTCAGCCCGGAGGACCGCCATGAACGTCCAGAACGCACCGCAAATCGACGCCAAGGCCGAACCGTTCCGCGGCGGCGCTGCGCCTGGCTACATGTCCGGCTTCGGCAATTCGTTCGAGACCGAGGCGCTGGCCGGCGCGCTGCCGATCGGCCGCAACTCGCCGCAGCGGGTCAATTACGGCCTCTACGCCGAGCAATTGTCCGGCTCGCCCTTCACCGCGCCGCAGGCGACCAACCAGCGCTCCTGGCTCTACCGCATCCGTCCCGCCGTCAAGCATTCCGGGCGCTTCCGTCTGATCGACAAGGGCCTGATCCGCACTGCGCCGGCAGCACGCGACGAGAGCAGCCTGCCGATCGGCCAGATGCGCTGGAGCCCGGTGCCGATCCCCTCCGAGCCGCTCACGTTCATGACCGGGCTTCGCACCGTCACCACCGCGGGCGATGCCGAGACCCGCGCCGGCATGGCGGCTCACCTGCTGTTCGTTACCGCCTCGATGCGGAACGAGTATTTCTTCAACGCCGACGGCGAGATGTTGATCGTACCGCAAACCGGCCGGCTGCGATTCTGGACCGAGTTCGGTGTGATCGACGTCGAGCCGGGCGAAGTCTGCGTGATCCAGCGCGGCGTCATCTTCCGGACTGAACTGCTCGACGGCCCAGCCCGCGCCTATGTCTGTGAGAACTACGGCGGAGGCTTCCAGTTGCCGGACCGCGGCCCGATCGGCGCCAACTGTCTCGCCAATGCGCGCGACTTCCTCACCCCAGTAGCCGCCTTTGAGGACAAGGAGGAGCCGTCAACGCTCACCGTCAAATGGGGCGGCGAGCTTTACGCCAGCGAAATCGGCCAGTCGCCACTCGACGTGGTCGCCTGGCATGGCAACTACGCTCCGTACAAATACGATCTGCGGCGGTTCTCGCCGGTCGGCGCACTGATGTTCGATCACCCCGACCCGTCGATCTACACCGTGATGACGGCGCCGTCGGAAACCCCCGGCACCGCCAATATCGATCTCGTGATCTTCCCCGAACGCTGGGCGGTGGCGGAGAACACATTCCGCCCGCCGTGGTACCACCGCAACCTGATGTCGGAATTCATGGGGCTGATCTATGGCGTCTATGACGCCAAGCCGGAAGGCTTCGTGCCGGGCGGCATGTCGCTGCACAACTGCATGCTGCCGCACGGCCCCGACGAGCAGGCGTTCGAACATGCCAGCACGACCGAGCTCAAACCGGTGAAGCTTGCAAACACCATGGCGTTCATGTTCGAGACTAGGTATCCGCAGCGCCTGACCGCCTATGCGGCCGGACTGAAGGAGCGGCAGGACGACTACATCGACTGCTGGCAAGGACTGCGCAAACACTTCAACCCGGCTCGGCCGTGATCGCGGGCCGCACCGGAACACCAATCGAAATATCGAAAGTTCCAGAGACATGATCGACGAAACCCATGCGCCGGGCCGGCGCAGCTGGGTCGCTTCGGCGAACCAACATCCCGACTTCCCGATCCAGAACCTTCCGCTCGGCGTGTTCAGTCCGCCGAATGGCGGCCCGCGCGGCGGCGTCGCAATCGGCGATGAGATCTTCGATCTCGCGGCCGCGCTCGAACTCGGCCTGTTCGCCGGGACTGCGGCAACCGCCGCGCAGGCCGCGGCCGGCGCCACGCTCAATCCGCTGTTCGCTCTCGGCGCCAAGGCACGCGTCGCGCTGCGCCGGCGCGTCGGCGAGCTGCTCGATGCCGACGGCAAAGACCGCGCGCGTTGCGAGGCCGAAAAATCCCGGCTGCTGCATCGCGCCGCCGATTGCCGCCTGCATGTGCCGGCGGCGATCGGCGACTACACCGACTTCTTCGCCGGCATCAATCACGCCACCAACGCCGGCAAGCTGTTCCGCCCCGACAATCCGCTGATGCCGAACTATAAATACGTGCCAATCGGCTACCACGGCCGCGCCTCGTCGATCGGCGTGTCTGGCACCGACGTGCGCCGCCCCGAAGGACAGCGCAAACCGGCGAACGAAACCGTGCCGACCTTCGGCCCCTGCCGCAATCTCGACTACGAACTCGAGCTTGGCGTCTGGATCGGGCCCGGCAACGAGCTCGGCCATCCGATCCCGATCGCCGAAGCGAGCCGGCACATCGCCGGCTTCTGCCTGCTGAACGACTGGTCGGCGCGCGACATCCAGGGCTGGGAGTACCAGCCGCTCGGCCCGTTCCTCGGCAAGAGCTTCTTCAGCACCGTATCGCCGTGGGTGGTCACACCCGAAGCCTTGGCGCCTTTCCGTATCGCGCAGGCGGCGCGGCCCGCCGGCGACCCGGCACCCCTGCGGTATCTGCTCGATTCCACCGATCAGGCCGGCGGCGCTTTCGACATCGGACTTGAAGTTTCGCTGCTCACCCCGGGCCTCAAGGCAAAGGGCCTGCCGGCGCATCGATTGTCGGCCGGCAATGCGCGCGATCTCTACTGGACGGTGGCGCAACTCGTCGCGCATCACACCAGCAACGGCTGCAACCTGCGGCCAGGCGACATTTTCGGCACCGGCACGATTTCCGGCACCGACGCCGGCAGTCTCGGCAGCCTGCTGGAGATTTCGGCCGGCGGCCGTCAGCCGATCGACCTGCCGTCAGGCGAGACGCGACGGTTCCTGGAGGACGGCGACACCGTCATCATGCGCGCCTACTGCCGGCGCGATGGCCATGCAACGATCGGCTTCGGCGAATGCCGCGGCACCATCGTTGCTGCCGGTGCCTGATACGGCGCCGGCGTGCGCGTTCCAAAAGCAAGAGGCGCCGCAGAGCCCAGCGGCGCCCGAACATTCGAATGAGCGATGAGAGGTGGCGCACTCTGGCGCCCTGTCAGTAGCCGCAGCTTCGCCCCGTAATCACAACTTCGTGAGATGTCGTGCTCACTTCACCTTCAGGTTCTCGGCCGAGGTCTTGCCGCGATTCGATACCTCTTCGTATTCGATCGTCTGCCCCTCGTTGAGGGTCGACAGCCCTGCCTTCTCAACCGCCGAAATATGCACGAACACGTCCCGACCACCGCCACCTTGGGGCTGGATGAATCCATACCCTTTCGTGGGGTTGAACCACTTCACCTTGCCAACAGCCATTTCCGATCTCCTGTGAGAAACCCGACGCAATACCGAGCCGCGAAATCCCCGCTGAGGAATTCCTAAATTGATTGTAACTCTCAGTGCGGCCCGATCCTAGCTCCAAATTGCCATTCCGCACGGCTATCGCCTGTCTCGGTCGTGCCGCCGCCGCCCGGACCTTGAACCGGAGCCTCCCGGTGTCGCTCGGCCGACTGGCCCTGGCAGCTAATCCGGATTTTCGCCTGCGGCTGTTGCGGCGGCGTGCGCATCGTCCTCATGGTTCTGCCCGATCGCCGGCACCGCACCGCAGGGCCGCGATGCGCCGTCGAACAGCGCCGCTGGCGCCGGATAGCTGACCGGCCCATTGGGCGTCGCGACGGTGGTCCGGCGCAGATGCGGATGCGCGGAGAGCGCCGCCATGTCGTTGACCTCGGCGAAGGCGGTATCGGACCGCGTCAGCCGGTCGATGACGTCGCTGCGGGACAGCGCGCCGAAGGCCCGCGCCACCATGCCGTCGGTCTCCGCGCGGTGAGCAACGCGCGCCACATTGGTGGAGAACCGCAGATCGTCGGCGATCGTCTCATCCAGAAGCACGTCGCGGCAGAAGGTCCGCCATTCCCGCTCATTCTGGATAGAGATCAGGATTTGTGCGCCGTCGCGCGCCGCAAATACGCCGTAGGGCGAGATCGAAGGGTGCGCGAGGCCGATCCGCTTGGGCGGGTGACCGCCTTCGGCATTGAGGAGCGGCACCGTCAGCCAGTCTGCCATCACGTCGAACATGGAGACGTGAATGTCGGCGCCTAGCCCGCTCCGGCCGCGGCCGATCAGCGCCTCCAGCACGGCGACCTGGGCAGTCGCCCCGGTCGCGATGTCGACAATGGAAATACCGACCCGCGCCGGTCCCTCAGGGCCGCCGGTAATCGAGGCGAGGCCCGATTCGGCCTGAATCAACAGGTCGTAGGCCTTGCGGCCCGCGAGCGGCCCGGTATCGCCATAGCCCGAAATCGAGCAGCAGATCAGCGCCGGGTGCTTCCGCCGCAGCTCCGCAATATCGAAGCCGAGCCGGGCGAGCGCACCGGGTTTGAGGTTCTGTACGAACACATCGGCGCCTGCGACCAGGCGCGCAAGACGCCTGCGGTCGTCCTCGAGGGTGAGGTCGAGCACCACCGATTCCTTGCCGCGGTTGAGCCAGACGAAATAGCTCGCCTGGCCTTTCGCGACGTCGTCGTAGCCGCGGGCGAAATCGCCCTCCGGCCGCTCGATCTTGATGACACGGGCGCCGGCATCGGCGAGCCGCGCGGTGCAGAACGGTGCCGCCACCGCCTGTTCCAAGGCGACGACAACAATGCCGTCCAGCGGGCGTGGC
>JBFXEX010000031.1:0-52008 GCA_050179645.1 Xanthobacteraceae bacterium
TCGATTTTGCAGTCAGCGACCCGGTCCAGGGCCGACACCAAATGCAGCGCTCGCCGAATGACTGCTTTCCGGGCAAAGCTGAAGGATCAAGTACGCGAACCACGATGAGCCCGGTCGAAAATGACCCCAAGCGGACCTCCGCCCGGACCCTGCACGCTAACCGAACGGCGGAGCGTGGTGTGCCTACCTGGATCGGCGCCGGCTTGCCTCGGCAGTTCGCGGCATCGTGAAGTAGCGGCTCATATGCTGTGCGAGCACTGTCCGGAAGTCGTCGGCATAGCGAGGCAGCGAGCGCCGCCGATCGCTTAAAAGCACCAGTGGCTCCCGGATCGGCTTACGCTCATGCATCATTCGCAAGATGCGAAGTTTGTAACGTTGCGTTTGAACAAGCGAAGAAATGATTGCGATCCCATGTCCCGCCTCAGCAAGGGATAGTAGGTTCGATGGCGCTGCGCTCTCCAGAAGGATATCGGGCGTGACGCCAGCGAGCCGGCAGACCGCATCAAACGCCTTGCGAGCTGCCAAAGCGGATTCAAGCAGCAACAGTGGATGTCGCGCGATCTCTCTCACGTCAAACATTGTCCCGGACATAAGCGGAAACGCCGGATGGCAGGCCGCCAATAGCTCCACGGGTTGCAATGATGTGGTCGCCAGATCGCGACCGTCGGTTTGCGCGGACCGGAGCAGACAGACGCCGAGATGGATATCTCCACGGGCCAGCATGGTCACGATCTCGGATCCTGCCGCCTCAAACAGTTTTACTTTCACTTCGGGGTAGCGCCTTTGGTATCGGTCCAGAAGACTTGGAAACGCGGCTTCGATTCCGACTGAGGCTGCAGCAACCTTGAGGACTCCTCTGTCGCCGCCTTTGATCTGTCTGGCGCGATCGCTGAGCGCATCGGCTTGCCTCAAAAGGCTGCGACATTCCACCAGAAGCTGCTCTCCTTCGGTGGTCAATACGAGTTTCCGGCCGACCTTGTCGAATAGTCTGAGCCCAATCTCGCTTTGAAAGTCGGCGATCTGTCGGGAGAGGGCGGGCTGGGTAGTCCGAAGCTGTGAGGATGCTCTGACAATCGTGCCTTGCTCCGCCACAGCGACGAATGTTCGGATGCGCTTGATATCCATAGCCACAATCTATGCCGAAATGGCAAGAAAATGCATCCAAAATATGCAGTAGACGCCATTCGTCCAGCGATGCAACGTCCATGGGCTGGTGGCCCTGAACGGGAGTGCGGGAGGAATGAGATGCTGAGAGGCTTCACACGGCTCGCGTTGATGGTCGGTCTCAGCATCAGTCCTTTTGCGCCATCGCAGTCCTTCGCGCAGAGTTACCCGTCCCGGGCTGTCACAATTGTTGTTCCGCTCGCGGCCGGCACAGGCATGGATATGATCGCTCGGGGCTACGGCGAACGGCTGGCCTCGACTCTTGGCCAGCCGGTGATTGTCGAAAACAAGCCTGGCGGCGCGTTCATTCTTGCAACCCGATCGGTGATTGCGGCCCCTGCTGACGGTCATACTCTACTGGTAGCGGCTCCCGTTACACTCTCCATCAACCAAACGCTCTTCAAGAAACTGCCTTACGATCCCGAGAAGGATCTGGTGCCGATCTCGATTTACGGGATCACGCCGTTCATTCTGGTCGTGAATCCGAGTATGCCTGTGAGGACGGTGTCCGAATTTGTCGATTACGCCAGGAAGCAAGGCGCGCCATTAAGCTACAGTACACCGGCTGGCGGCGGCGTTCCCCACTACGCCGTCGAATTGTTCAAGCAGCGCTCTAAGCTTCAATTCGTACACGTGCCATATAAGAACAGTCCGCAATCAATTCAGGACATCGCCGCTGGCCAGGTCCACTTTGCCTTTGCCGAGGCTGGCGCTTCGCGTCCGCTGATACAGGCCGGGAAGCTGCGCGCACTTGCGGTATCGTCCAAACAGCGGCTGCCCGCGTTGGCCGACGTTCCGACATTCGCGGAAGCGTCTGGAATGTCCGACTTCGAGATCGTTGCCTGGCATTCACTCGTGGCCCGATCGGGCACTCCAGAAGCAATTGTTAGCCGGCTTAACGCGGAAATGAAGCGCATCATGAGCAATGCCGATATTCAACAGCGCATTTCCAGCATGGGGCTAATTCCGATCGATCCGCCATCGACCCTGGAAACTGAGCGATACATCAAATCCGAGACGGCGAGGTGGAGAGAAATCTTGCAGGCGATCGGACTGGCGGGATCGCAGTAGACAGGTCCGGAATTGGCCCTTAGCGTCTACCCGCCGCAAGATGCCACTTCGGTCTCTCTCTGGTTAAAGCGGACAACAACGCGGCCAGATCAAAGCACCTAATCCATACGCACACGCCCTAACGATTTGCGCCCAGCGACGTAATTTCATCGCCGTCGGGGGCGCGGCCAGCGAGTCTCGGCGGGCCGACTCAATCCGTGAGCCGGGCAAAGCCGGCGGGTTGGCTCACAGCTTTCGCTGACATTCGACAAGAGTGCGCATGGGAGCGGTCCCGCGCGCATCACATCGAAATGTTCGCGTCCTTGATCACCGGGGCCCACTTCTTCAGTTCGGAACCGATGAAAGCCTTCAGGTCGGCCGGCGGGCCGCCGACCGCGAGCATGCTGAGCTTGGCCAGCACTTGCTGCCCCTTCGGGCTCTTCAGGAAGGCATTGGTGGCGGCGTTGAGCTTGTCGATGATCGCCGCCGGCGTTCCGGTCGGCGCCGCGAGAGCATACCAGGCGGTCGCCTCGAATCCCTTGAAGCCGCCTTCCTGCACGGTCATCACGTCCGGCAGATCGCTCGAACGTTCGGTGGTGGTGACGGCGAGCCCGCGAATCTTGCCCTCGCGGATATGCGGCACGTATGACGGCATGAAGTCCATGGCGAGATCGACCTGGCCCCCGAGCAGGTCGTTGACCACCGGCGCCGTGCCGCGATACGGCACATCCGTCATCTTGATCCCGAGTTCCCTCTGCACCAGCACCGAGGTGATGTGGCCGAGCGTTCCGTTACCGGGGACGCCGACATTGAGCTTGCCGGGATTCGCCTTGGCGTAGGCGGCAAGCTCCTTGATGTCCTTCACCGGAAGCGACGCCTTCGCCGCAATGATGAGGGGCGACTTGGCGATCAGCACGATCGGCGTGAAGGCCTGCTCCGGATCGAACGGCGGGTTCTTGTAGATCAGCTTGTTGTTGGCGAGCGGGCCGGGCGTACCGAACAGCAGCGTATAGCCGTCGGGGGCGGCCTTGGCGACGGCTGTGGCGCCGACATTGCCTCCGGCGCCGGTGCGGTTTTCGACGACGAACTGCTGACCGAACTTCTCGCCGAGATCCTGCGCCAGCGCACGCGCCAGCAGATCGGTTCCGCCGCCGGCAGCAAACGGCAGGATGATGGTGACGGGCCTCGACGGCCAGGTTTGCGCCCAGGCGATCGACGGTCCAACCGCGAGGCCGGCGGCGCTAATCGCAAGCGCGGCCCTACGAGTGATGCGAGTCTTCATGCTTCCTCCAATGACGCGCGGCCGAAATTGCGCCGGTGTTTTTGTTCAGAACCGTACCGTACCGGTCATTCTGCGTACTCAGGGAGCGCCGTCAACCGAGCCAGATTGTCTTTTCGTCGACCAGCATGCCCACGCTTCGGCCGGAGTGGGCACGACTTCAACAGTCGTGGGACGGGCCGCAATGGCCGCGCGCCAAAGCCTAGCGCTCCGCGCCGAGCGCGCTTTCGTGCCAGCGCCGCAGCATCAGGTGAGAGAACAGCGACAGCGCGAAGAAGATCACCACGCCGGCGACCGAGAGCAGCAGCAGCGCGGCAAACATGCGCGGGATGTTGAGCCGGTAGCCGGATTCGACGATCCGGAACGCAAGGCCGGAGCCGGCGCCGGCGGACCCGGCCGCAATCTCCGCCACCACCGCGCCGATCAGCGACAGCCCGCCGGCAATCTTGAGGCCGCTCAGCACATACGGCATCGCCGCCGGCAGCTTGAGGTCGCGCAGCACCTGCCAGCGCGATGCGCCGTAGAGGCGGAACAGATCGGTGAGATTGCGGTCGACGGACTTGAGGCCAAGCGTGGTATTGGCAAGCACCGGAAAGAACGCAACGATCCAGGCGCAGGCGAGCACGGCGAGATGCTGCGGCAGATAGATCAGCAACAGCGGCGCGACCGCCACGATCGGCGTCACCTGCAGGATCACCGCGTAAGGATAAAGCGAATATTCGATCAGTCGCGACTGGTTGAACAGGATCGCGAGCCCGACGCCGCCGATCACCGCCAGCGCGAAGCCCTGCAGCGTTGTCGTCAGAGTCACCATCAGCGAGGCCGACAGCACGCCCCAGTCGGAGACCAGCGTGTCGAACACCAGCCGCGGCCCGGGCAGCACATAGGGCGGAATCTTGTTGCGCTCCACGACGTAGTCCCAGGCAAACACCGTGAGCGCCAACACGACGACCGGCAGCAGGGCCCGCAGCACGCGGTCGAGACGCTCGCGCACCGGGCTGCGTTCATGGTCGCGGCTCACGCTCATCCCCGCATCCTCGACGCCGCCGTCGCGTCGGCCAGCGCCTCAGACGCCAGCCGGCAGAGCGCCGCATAGCGCGCGGAGGTCCGGAACCGATCGTCGCGCGGATAAGGTGCGTCGATCTCCAGCTCGGTGAAGACGCGGCCGGGCCGCGCCGTCATCACCACGATGCGCTGCGAGAGATAGACCGACTCGAACACCGAATGGGTGACGAACACGACCGTTTTGTTCAGCGACTGCCAGAGCTTCAGCAGGTCGTTGTTGAGGCGGAAGCGGGTGATCTCGTCGAGCGCGGCGAACGGCTCGTCCATCAGCAGCAGCTTCGGCTCGGTCACCAGCGCACGCGCGATCGACACCCGCATCTTCATGCCGCCCGACAGTTCGCGCGGATAGCTCGACGCGAACTCGGCGAGGCCGACGCGCGCCAACGCGGCCTCGACCCGCGGCGCCGCGTTGTCGACGATGCCCATGAGCTTCAGCGGCAGCCGCACATTGCGCGCGACCGTGGCCCACGGCATCAGCGTCGGCTCCTGGAACACGAAGCCGAGCGCGCCGGCCGCATGGGCCGCCCCGGCCTTGTCCGACCAGTCGATCGAGCCGCGGGTCGGCTCGCTCAGGCCGGCGAGCAGCCGTAGCGCCGTCGACTTGCCGCAGCCGGAAGGGCCGAGCAGCGTGACGAACTCGCCCGGCCAGATATCGAGATTGAGGCGCTCGAGCGCGACCACGCCGGTGGCGAACGTCTTGCCGACGTTGTCGAGCGTGACGACCGGCAGGCCTGGCGCACCGAATTGAGCAGCTGAAAAGTCGGACACGTCCCGATAATGTGCGGTTCCCCACGGCCGAACAAACGAAATTTACGGCCATCCCGTGGCGGCGCGTGCCGCGTTATGGCGCAGTCATAATCGGGCCATGGCCGTCGCGCATGCCATCGCGATGTGGCAATGTGCCCGGGTCGCCGAGGGACCCATGATCCTGCGTATTCTGGCAGCGCTCTGCCTCCTTGTCGCGGCACTCGACATGCCGTCCGCCGTGGCGCAGCAGCGCAAGGCGGCGCTCGTCATCGGCAACGGCGCGTATCAACATGCCCCGGCGCTGCCCAATCCGCCGAACGACGCCCGCGCGGTCGCCGAGGCGTTCCGCAAGCTCGGCTTCGACGTCACGCTGGTGGTCGATGCCGATCGGCGACAGATGGTGGACGCGCTGAACCGCTTTGGCGGCAGGCTCGATGGCGGGATCGGCGCATTCTATTTCGCCGGGCATGCAATCAGCGCCGGCGGTGAGAACTATCTCTTGCCGGTCGATGCCGCGCTGAAGAACGAAGCCGCCATTCGCACCGAGACCGTCGGCTTGGACAGAGTGTTCGACGCGCTCGATCGCGCCTCGGACGGCAAAATCTTCATTCTCGACGCCAACCGCGACAATCCGCTCGCCGCCAACCTGGCACATGCGTCGCGGGCGGGCTCCGTCATGCGCGGCTTGGCCGACGTCCAGGCGCCGCCCGGCAGCATTTTCCTCATGGCCAGTATGCCCGGAACGGTGGCGGCAGACGGCGCCGGCGCCAACAGTCAGCTGACATCCATATTGCTGAAGCACGTGACCGAGCCCGGCAGCGATGTCGAGACGGCGATGCGACGCGTATGGGTCGACGTCGGGCTCGCCACGCAGCTCCGGCAACTGCCATGGCTGCGGTCGAAGCTGACGTCCAAGCTCAACTTGTCCGATCCTCGGCAGTCCGAGAGCGCGCCGGCGGTGCCAAAGCCGGAGCCTTCGGCACAGGTTGACGAGGCTACGCCGTCTCCGCCTGCCTCCCGCACCGTCCGCCGATATTGGTACAGACCACCCTCACCGGAGGAGCAGCGCCGCGATCGCGAACAAAGGGCTGCGGCCGAGAGAGCGGAGCGCGCCGAGCAGCAACGCATCGAGCGTGAGCGCCAAACGGCCGCAAAGCGGGCGGAGGTCGAGCGACAGGCCGCGCTCACGAAGGCCGAGCATCCGCTCGCCGACCCACCGGCCCCCTTGCCGGAGCCGCCGCCACCGCTGCCGTCAGCAGCGGCAAGCGACCAGGTCGCTCGGTTTCCGACCATCGAGGCGCCCGACCGCGTCGTCGCCGGCGCGACGACAACGGTGCTGGTGTCGCTCACGGTCGACAAGATAACGCCGGAGGTGAAAGTGCTCGCGACCGGTGGCGGCGCCACCAAGACCGCGGAGGGCGCGCTCAGCCTGCCGATGCCGGCCGATACCGCGCGCATGGAGGTCAAGGTCGTGTTGCGGGCCGCCGGTTTCGATCTCGATCCCGCGACGCCCGAGGAGGCCACGATCGACGTCGGCCGCGGCGACGATTCGACCGTGGCGCGCTTTCGCATCACGGCACGCCCGGACGCGGTCGGGATCCGTTCGCTGCGCGTCACGCTGTGGCGCGACAACGAGTTTCTCGCCAACGTGTCGCGCAAGATCGAGATCGTGCCGGCCCGTCCGGTCGCATCTGAGCAGTCCGCCCCGAGCGGCCGCACCAGCGCGGCGCGCACCGCGCCGCCTGCACCGAAGGCCCTCGCGGCGCCCCAAGCCGCGATCGCAATGGATGCGGCGAAACCCCTCCGTCTCAGCGCCGACGCCCAGGTGGCGGTGCTACGGCGGCCGCGGCCGATCGATCTGAAGATCGAGATCGTCTACGACGACGCCGGCGGCCTCGGGCGCGGCCGGGTGACCATCGCCACCGACTATCTCGGCCGGATGCGCCACGGCGAGATCAATACGCCGCCCAGCATCGTCGGCTGGCTGGAGGAATTCTACCGCGAGTTCCGCAATCTCAGCAGCCGCGGCGCGCAATCCGCCGACGTGCCGGACGACGACACCCGCGAAGCCCGGATCGGCCGGCTGCGCGCGTTCGGCGAGGAGCTCTACCGGCGCGCCGCGCCGCCGGTGCTGAAGGCCGCGCTGGCCGAGCTCCTTGACAATCCGCTGGTCGAATTGCGCACCGTGCAGATCTATTCCAACAACCCGGTGATCCCGTGGGAGCTGATGCGCGCGCCGAAGGCGGGCGGCGGCTCGACCGACTTCTTCGGCATCACCTTCGCGCTGGCGCGCTGGCACGAGGACGACGAGCCCCGGATGATCCTGCGCCCGCCGCAGGACCAGCGCATCGACGAGGTGGTGGCGGTGGCTCCGGCTTACTCCGGCGGACAATCGCTCGGCGCGCAGTCGCGCGAGATCGAGCAGATCCAGGCGCTGCTGGCGACGCGGCGGGTGTCGGGCAAGCGTTCGGACTTCATGTCGCTGATGCGCAATCCGCCGCGCGGCGTCATTCATTTCGCCGGGCACGGCGAGATCGCCGGGCGCAGCGCGGTCGAGCGCCGCTTCGCCATCAGGCTGGAGGACGGCGCGTTCGACGTGATGGACTGGCGCGGCGTCGCGGGCGGCCAGAACCGCGAGCGGGCGCTGTTCTTCTTCAATGCCTGCGATATCGGACAGGCCGAGTCGGTCGCCGGCGCGGTCGAGGGCTGGGCGCCCGCGGTGCTGGCCCGCGGCGCCGCCGGCTACATCGGTGGGCTGTGGCCGCTCAAGGACGACCCGGCGGCACGGTTCGCGGTCGCGTTCTACGGCGCGGTGGCGAAGCGGCTCGCCGAGAACGGCGAGGCCTCGGTGGCGGGCGCGCTGTCCGACGCCCGCAAGCTGTTTTACGAAACCGCCGACCCGACCTACCTGGGCTACGCGTTCTACGGCGACGCCCAGCTCGCGCTGGTGCGCCGGCAGTAACCGCTTTCTGCGGTGATCTCGATTGCGCGCTCTCCCCTGGGTGGCTTTGATAAGTCACCCCACCCCGCCGCCTCGCATTCGCTCGGCGTCGACCCTCCCCCTCCAGGGGAGGGTGGAACTGCCGAAACTCCAGATCTTCCAAAACATGCACCGAAATTGCGACCGGTCACCCTCCCCTGGAGGAAGAGGGTCGGCGAGCCGCGAGCTTTCTGCGAGCGGCGAGACGGGGTGGGGTGAAACTTCGCGAGACTTTTTGTGCAAAGCTCCCCGCCCTTGGGAGGGCACAATCACAGCGACCGCAGCCGTCCCACGACCCTTGAGTGGGAGATGTGCGACCACTGCTACTATTTCGGGCGCAGGTCGAGGCCGACCTTCTTGTTGACGAAGCGCAGGGTGTAGGACTTCGCCGGATCGACCGACGGCTTGACCACGCCGGCACGCACCATCTTGTCGTAGAAGCTCTTCATCCGCGCGTCCGTCATGGCGCCGATGCCAAGCGACAAGGCATCGCCGGAATCGACGATGCCGTATTCCTTCAACTTGGCGATCGAATAGGCCAATAGCCCGTCGGTCATCTCCGGGTTCTGCCGTTTGATCAGCGCGTTCGCCGCCCGGTTGTCGCCATAGAGATAATTGTACCAGCCGATGATCGAGGCATCGACGAAGCGCTGCACCATGTCGGGCTTCTTGTCGACGAGGTCACGGCGCGTTTCGATCAGCGTCGAATAGCTGTTGAAGCCCTGATCAGCGAGCAGAAAGATTTTCGGCTTGAAGCCTCCCACCTTCTCGACCGCATAGGGCTCGGAGGTGACGTAGCCCTGCATCGCACTGCGCTTGTTGGCCAGGAACGGCTGCGGATTGGACGTGTAGGGCCTCACCTGCGCTTCGCTGAAGCCGAAGTCGGCCTTGAGCCACTGGAAGTAGCTCACCAGCCCCTCCTGCGAGATGAACAGCGTGAGCTTTTTCAGGTCTTCGAACGTGTCGATGCCCTGAGCGGGATGCGCCATCAGGATCTGCGGTTCCTTCTGGAACATGGCAGCGACCGCGAGCGTCGGAATGTTCTGCTCGACCGCGTCGAAACCCTGCAGCGTGTTGGCGCTCATGTAGAAGTCGAGCTTGCCGACCGGCAGCAGGATGCGGTTGTTCGTGTTCGGCCCGCCCGGCACGATGGTGACGTCGAGGCCATATTTGCGGTAGGTGCCGTCGGCCAGCGCCTGGTAGTGGCCGCCATGCTCGGCCTCGGCGAGCCAGTTGGTGCCGAACGACACCTTGTCGAGCGTCTGCGCGGCTGCCGGAAAGGCCGCGAGACCAAGCATCGCGGCAAGGATGAAGGAAGCACGGCAGAAAGGTGTCATATCGTTTCGCGCCGGGTTGCGTGGATGATATCGAACCGTAGCCCGGATTGAGCGCCAGCGAAATCCGGCGCCGTCCGCTTGGCGCATGGAACCCCGGATTTCGCTGCGCTCAATCCGGGCTACAGCGCTGTGCGCTACCGCAGCCCCGCCTGGATCAGTAGCGGCAAGGTCTCGGTCTGGAATTCGCGCATCTCGTCGACATAGCGCGCCCAGGAGAGAACGGCGCCGTCGAAGCCGGCCTTCGACAGCAACGCCAACTTGTCGACCACCTGCTCTTTGTTGCCGACGACCGGAAAGCCGCCCCAGCCGGCGATGAAGTGCTCCTTCAACTGCTGCTCGACGCCGGGCGGCAGGCTCTGCGCGTTGATGCCGAGCATCGTCACCAGGTTGTCGACCGCCTCCCAGTCGCCCTGCTGGTGGACGTAGTGGTTGAAGAAGTCGCGCGCGTCCTTCTCGGTCTCGCCCTGCACGATGTAGGCGTTGGTCCAGACCTGGATGTCGCGGCCGTATTCCTCGCGGGCGAGGCGGCGATAGCGCGCCACCTGCTCGGTCATGTCCTCGAGCGTGTGCGAGGCCAGCACCGTAAAGGCGACGTCGCAATGCTTGGCCGCGTAGTGGCGGCCCTTGTCGGAGCCGCCGGCATTCATCACCGCCGGATAGGGCTTCTGCACCGGCTTTGGCGCCAGCCAGCCCTTCTTGATGGTGTAGTAGCGGCCGTCGAAATCAAACTCCTCCTCGCGGGTCCACAGCAGCTTGATGACGTCGAGCCATTCGACCGCGCGATCGTAGCGCTCGTCGTGCTCCATCTGCGGCTCGCCGAACATCTCGATCTCGGGCCGGTACCAGCCGGTCACCACGTTGAGGCTGAAGCGGCCGCCGGTGACGTGGTCGATCGTCGCCGCTTGCTTGGCGGCCATCACCGGGTGCATGGTCGGCACGTGCGAGGTCGCGAACACGCCTGAGTGCCTGGTGGAGGCGCCGATGCCGGCCGCCCAGGTGAACGACTCGAAGCCCGCGCCGTTGAAGTTGGTGACGCCGCCGAAACCCTTCCAGCGGCCGACCGGCACCAGCGCCTCGAACTCCATCTCGTCCGCCATGGTGGCGAGCGCCAGCGTGCTCGGCCAATCGGCCTTGAGCACGCCGTCGATCTTGGAGATGGCGCAGCCGCCGCTGAGGTTGCTGGAGAAGGTGCCGAGCTTGAGCTTGCGCGGACCGAACAACGGATTTTTGGATTCGCGCAGTTGATCGGCGCGGGTGAGCATGGCGTTTCCTCCGATTTTCTTGTTTGTCAGAGCCCCGGAAGCCGCGGCGCGTCGGCGCCGACCCCCTCCAGAGCCAGCAGCCGTTCTTTTGTCAGCGTTCCACCATAGGCCGAAAATCCGCCGAGCTTGCCGCCCGACGCCACCACGCGATGGCACGGAATGATGATCGGGATGGGATTGCGCGACAAGGCCTGCCCGACGTCGCGCGGGTCCGCCATGCCGACGCGGCGGGCGATCTCGCCATACGTCGCGGTCTCGCCCCAGCCCAGCGCACGAGCCGCCTCGTAGACGCTGCGGCAGGCATCGTCGATCTCCGCCAGGTCCAGAACGGCGGCGGAGAAATCCACGTTCGCGCCGAGCGCATAACGGCGGACGTCCTCGACAATGCGAGCGATGGGCACGGGCGGATCGGCGCTGTGCCGGCCGCCGCTGCGCATCGCGATCCGCTTCGCGGTCGCGGCCTCATCTGTCTCCGGAAGCTGCAGCCGCGTCAGCCCGCGCGCGTTCCAGGCGATCCCGCAGGGGCCGATCGCGGTCGCAAATACACAGTAGTGCGTCGTGCCTAGCGCTTCAGCTTCGGTTTTCATGATCCGCTCAGTGCGGTCGAGCAGGATGCACCTCGGTCACAAAAAAACGACGCGCTCGGAGCGCGTCGCCCACATTTGGTTACGGCCTCCACCACCCGGCGGGCGAGCCGAACATACGCCGTCAGTTCTTGCGCAGACGGTCGGCTTCTCGAATGGCTTCTTCGTGATACCAGCAGTCGCCCGCTGCGACCTTGGCGGTGCGCGCCTGCGCAAACTCTGCGACGCGCTTGGCGTCGTCGCGGCGGTCGGCCAGCGCCGCGCGCCCGCCCCTGGGAAACTGATAAATCCTGGCCGTGCCGAATTCTCTCGTCGTCGTCATGATCGCCTCGTCTTCAAATGCAGCGCGATCGGTCGCGCTCGATGATGTGTCTCTCCTTCTACGTCCGACACACATAATGGTTTCCGAGCGTTTGTGAACGACAATTGTGCATATGCCTCAAATAAAAATGCAGACTGAACATACTATAGGCAATTCGTTTTGTGCACCTTTTGTCGGCAAGTCTGAAAGCAAAGCTTTGAGCAAGCGTATTGCGGTGCGGCAATGCGGACGCAACTCGCTCCGATGGCAAATTTCTTTGCAGAATCACAGTGCGCTCAATCCGAGTGCACCCGGCGTTTCGCCGAGACGCCGCAGTGGCGGACGATCCGGCCGGCTTGCGAACCGCGCCGGCTGCGATTGGCATATTTAATGCTTTGGGACTCCAGCGGTGGACGTCCAACCGGATCGTCAGCCGCCGAGCACGACCAGGACGGCGTCCCACCTCGCGTCATCAGCTCAAGAGAGACCCAATGACAAAGTACAGGCTCGAATACATTTGGCTCGACGGGTACACCCCGGTCCCGAATCTCCGCGGCAAAACCCAGATCAAGGAATTCGATTCATTTCCGTCGCTTGAGCAGCTTCCGTTGTGGGGCTTCGACGGCAGCTCGACCATGCAGGCGGAGGGCCGCAGCTCGGACTGCGTGCTCAAGCCGATCCGCGTCTTCCCGGACGCCGCGCGTAAGGACGGCGTTCTGGTGCTGTGCGAAGTCATGATGCCGGACGGAGTCACGCCGCACGCCTCGAACAAGCGCGCCACCATCCTGGACGACGAGGGCGCCTGGTTCGGATTCGAGCAGGAGTATTTCTTCTACAAGGACGGCCGCCCGCTCGGCTTTCCCGAGTCCGGCTATCCGGCGCCGCAGGGCCCGTACTACACCGGCGTCGGCTACAAGAACGTCGGCTCGGTCGCCCGCGAGATCGTAGAGGAGCACCTTGAGCTTTGCCTCGCCGCCGGCATCAACCACGAAGGCATCAACGCCGAAGTGGCCAAGGGCCAGTGGGAATTCCAGATCTTCGGCAAGGGCTCGAAGCGGGCCGCGGACGAAATGTGGATGGCCCGCTATCTGATGCTGCGCCTCACCGAGAAATACGGCATCGACATCGAGTTCCATTGCAAGCCACTCGGCGACACCGATTGGAACGGCTCCGGCATGCACGCCAACTTCTCCACCACCTATATGCGCGAAGTCGGCGGCAAGGACTACTTCGAGAAGCTGATGACGGCTTTCGAAGCGGCGCGCGAGGACCACATCGCGGTCTATGGACCGGACAACCACATGCGGCTCACCGGCAAGCACGAGACGCAGTCGATCCACACCTTCAGCTACGGTGTTGCCGACCGCGGCGCGTCGATCCGCGTGCCGCACAGCTTCGTCAAGAACGACTACCGGGGTTACCTCGAAGACCGCCGCCCGAACTCGCAAGGCGACCCGTACCAGATCGCCTCGCAGATCCTGAAGACGATCGCGACCGTCCCGACTGACGCCAAGGTCAGTGCCGCGGCGTGAGACCGGAGAGCGCCGCGATCCTCGCGGCCCTCTCAACGCGCTTTCAGCATCGGCGCTTCTCGTATGGGCGCCGGTGTCGCGGGGGAGTTCTTGGCCGTGCTCCCCCGCCTCCTTTTTGATCGACGTATTCCTTCTTCCGATCGAAGAGAGTTCTGCTCCGTTCGGAGCTTTGTTCCGTTCGGGTTAAAGCGAACTCTATCCCCGCTCGTTCCCGCGCAAGCGGGAGGGCAAACAATCATTTAGTGTGCTGGGTCCCCGCTTCCGCGGGGACGAACGGAGAGAGCGTGCAGCCGCCCTACTGCTCGAAGCGGTCGACGAACCAGCGCAACAGCCGCGTCCAGACCTCGTCCTTGCCGACCTGATCCTCGATGCCGTGCTCGAGGTTGGGGTTGTCGTTGACTTCCATCACGATGAAGCCCGAGTCGGTCTGCTTGATGTCGACGCCATAGAAGCCGTCACCGATCGGCTTCGCCGCCCGCACCGCGATGTCGATCACCTCGCGCGGCGCCTGGTCGATGTCGAAAGTCTTGGAACCGCCCTCACGCAGCGAGCCATCCGGGCGGTGCTTGACGATCTGCCAATGGCCGCGCGCCATGCGGTACTGGCAGACGAACAGCGGCTCACCGGCGAGTATGCCGACCCGCCAGTCGAACTCGGTCGGCAGGAATTTCTGCGCCAGCAGCAGGTCGGTTTCCTCGAACAGCTCGTCGGCGATGCGGCGGAACTCTTCCGCGGTGCCGACCTTGTGCACGCCGCGCGAGAACGAGCCGTCGGGAATCTTCACCACCAGCGGCAGGCCGAGCTCGTCCATCGCCTTCGGCAGGTCGGCCGCCTCGGCCAGCAGGACCGTCGGCGGCGTCGCCACCTGGTTCTGGCCGAGCAGCTCCATCAGGAACACCTTGTTGGTGCAGCGGATCATCGAGATCGGGTCGTCGATGACCGGCATCCCCTCCTGCCAGGCGCGGCGCGCAAAGCGGTAGGTGTGGTTGTCGATCGAGGTGGTCTCGCGGATGAACAGGCCGTCGTATTCGGCGAGTTCCGCCAGCTGCCGCTTGGTGATCGGCTCGACGTCGATCGACAGCCGCTCGGCGATGCGCGCCATGTGCTTGATGGTTGCCGCCGAGGACGGCGGCATCTTTTCGTTCGGATCGTACAACACCGCCAGGTCGTACTTGGCAACGGTGCGAGCCTTGGGATCGCGCCATTCGCGCTTGGTGTGCTGGTGCAGCGACTCGCGGAAGAACTCGCCCTCGCCGTTCGCCAGCCGGTTGACGTTGCGCGGCCGGATGCGGTCGATCGACAGCCACTGGCCAGGCTCGATCGTGACTTCGAGGGCCGGGCAGCGGAACCAGTCGAACAGCAGCCGGCCGAAGGATTCGAACCTCACATCGCGCGCGATGCCGAAGCAGACCAACAGCTTGATCTCGCCGTCCGGCTGATAATCGGCGCGCCGGGTGCAGCGGTTGAGCTCGTCCTCGAGGTCGGGGAGCGCGTGCTCGTAGAGCTTGGACTCCCGCAGCTCCAGCATGGTCTCGACCGTCGGCACCACGCGATGGCCGCGCGCCTCCGCCAGCAGCGAGGCGTAGTAGCCCCGCGACTGGTAACCGTAGGATCGCGACAGGTTCAGGAGCTTCGGCCGAGCCATGTCGAACAGGCGAGGACGCGCCAGATATTCGCGCGTGGTGATCACCTTGTGGGGGGTCTCGGCGTTGGGGAAGTCCTTGGGCTGGTCGACCAGAATGACCCAGCCGGTCATCTTGCTTACCCTTTCCGGACGACAACCGCCGCGCTGAGTCGATCGCTGCCCCCGTGAGCCTTCACTTGGGTCATGCGCTCAAACGCGGTCCATGGTACCGCGTAGGTCTCAGGCGCGGACGCCATCCCTTGATCATCTCTGTCGGCCGCCGGGTCGTGCATGAGGACGTGCCGTCCATCGCGGCCAAATGCAAAAATCCAATGCGGCCTTCCCCGGTGGACCAATTGATATCCCGAAACCAGGACGATCGCCACGCTGCCGGCATCGAATGCACGCATCAAAACTGATTCGCTCACAGGAGTCAGGTGGCTGGGGATATCGTTGACCTTGGCGGCACGTTGAAACTCGCTTTGTGTCAGCCGCATGACGCGGCGTTTGTCCGGATCGCGGACGTCGTCGATAAAGTACGGACCGGGCCGGCTGACATAAACTTCGGGTAAAAATCCGCGACGCCGCAGCGTCACCGCGATCCCGAACGGTTCGCATCCGCCAGGGCCGGCACCGTCCATGCAGATGGTGCTGGCCTCACGCCACAGTTCAAACTCCAATGCCGGTGACGGCCGGAAGTTCCGGTCCGCCCAGCCCAGCGCCATCATCATGCAGGCCGGACCGCAGGTGAAGTCGGTGGTCTGATGGAAGTACGGCGGCGGAGACGCCAGGCCCGGCAGCCGCCGCACCAGTTGCTTCTCGAACCGCAGCGCGTCGCCGCCGTCGTCGTAATACCGAGCGTGCCGCCCAAACTCCCGGTAGCCGCTCTTGCGGTAGCGGGAGATCGCAATGTGGTTGGTCTCGTGCACCTCGAGCCGGATCGACGTGCAGTCGCGCCCCAGCGCGGCCTCCTCGGCTGCCATGAGCAGCATCGTCCCCACGCCGCGGCCGGCAAGATGCGGAGCAACCGCGATCGAGTAGAGACGGGCCACCGACGACCTTGGGCGAAACAGCACGACCGCCGCGCCGGCGAGCCGCCCGCCGTCATCGGCGACGATCACCTGCGCGGACTTCGACTGCAGGAAGCGCCGCAGGCTGCGTCGCGACAGCCGGTCGGTCGCGAACACGCGGTGCTCGAGATCGATCAGCGCATCCAGGTCGCCCGGTTCGGCGGGGCGGGCGTGGACGACGGGCGCGGGGGCATGGGCAAGGTTGGACGGCATTTTCCTCAAGGCCGATATGAATAGCAGCTTTGCCACCCGTCCGCATCGACATCCGCAGTGCCCGGAATTGGCACACCACCAGCCGTGAACCTGATTCCCTGGTCGCGCGACACACCAGAGTGCGGCCGGGAAGAGCCGCCTCAGCCAAGAAGCGCATCACAAGAACAGCATCAGGAAACACTCTCGGCGGCGGGCCGCTCCCGCCGCAGCGATTGCGATCGGCGCGTGCGCCCCCATCCACCCCCGCGTCGGTCTCAAGGCGGCCCGTCCGGACAACCGTCCGGGCGGGCTTGCTTTGCCGGATGAGAAAGCGCGCGCTGGACGGGCCCGTCGGCCCGCGCGATGCTGGATGATGGGCGGCGCGCGGCGCGCCCGAGACCGGCAGGCACACCCATGCAGCGCGTGACCATCACGATCGACGACGACCTCATGGCGGAGCTTGACCGCATCATCGAGAGCCGCGGCTATCAGAACCGCTCGGAAGCGATCCGCGACCTGGCGCGCGCCGGTATCCGCGAGGCGGCCGAGAGCCTCGATGCCGAGCGCGAGTGTGTCGCGGCGCTGGTCTACGTCTACGACCACGCCGCCCGGCAGCTGCCGCGCCGGCTCACCGAAACCTTCCACGATCATCACGAACTGTCGCTGTCGTCGCTGCACGTGCATCTCGACCACGACAGTTGCCTCGAAGTGACCGTGCTCAAGGGCAAGACCGGCGAGGTCCAGCACTTCGCCGAGCACGTGATCGCCGAGCGCGGGGTACGGCACGGACGCGTGGTGATGATGCCGGCTCAGAGCGCGCAGTCGCGTGCCAGGCCCGTTGCCCGCAGGCACAAGCATCCGCACACCTTCTAGGCGTCATCACCGGGCCGGCGCGAAGCGCCGAGACCCGGTGATCCATCTTACGAAAGAAACGATGGATCGCCGGGTCAAGCCCGGCGATGGCGGAATGAGAGCGACAACGATTTCAACGCCTGATGTCAGAACAGCGCGAGCTGCTCGGGTCCCTGATGGGGCGGTGTGAATCGCTCGGTGGTGAGCTTGGTGCGGACCTTGTTGAAGCCCAGCTTGTCGCAGGCGACCTCGAAGCGCCGGCCGATCATCCAGGCGACCGGGCCGGTGCCGGTCTGCCGCTTGCCCCAACTCGAATCGTAGTCCTTGCCGTCGCGGGTCTCGCGCACGAGCTTGAAGACGTGCCGGTAACGGTCGGGAAAATTCGCCATCAGCCATTCGCGGAACAGGTCGCGCACTTCCAGCGGCAGGCGGAGAAGAACATAGCCGGCTTCCCTGACGCCCACCGCCGCGGCGGCATCCAGGATGCGCTCGATCTCGCTGTCGTTGAGCGCCGGGATCACCGGCGCGACCATGACGGACGTCGGAATGCCGGCCTCGGTCAATTGCCGCAATGCGTCCAGCCGGCGTGCCGGCGTTGCGGCGCGCGGTTCCATCACGCGGGCGAGCTTCGGATCCAGCGTGGTCACCGACAGCGCCACCTTGGCGAGCCGGCGGCTTGCCATCCGCGACAAGATATCAATGTCGCGCGTGACCAGCGCCGACTTGGTGACGATGCCGACCGGGTGGCTAAAGCGCTCCAGCACCTCGAGAATGCGGCGCATCACCTGGTACTCGCGCTCGATCGGCTGGTAGGGATCGGTGTTGGTGCCGATCGCGATGGTGCGCGGCACGTAGCCCGGCGCCGACAGTTCGCGCTCCAGGAGCTTCGCGGCCTCGGGCTTCACGAACAGCTTGGACTCGAAATCGAGCCCGGGCGACAGCCCGAGATAGGCATGGGTCGGGCGCGCGAAGCAGTAGATGCAGCCGTGCTCGCAGCCGCGGTAAGGATTGATCGAGCGGTCGAAGGAAATGTCGGGCGAATCGTTGCGGGTGATGATCTTGCGGGTGGCATCGACCGTCACGGTGGTCTTGAACGCAGGCAGGTCTTCGAGGTTCTGCCAGCCGTCGTCGAACGTAACCCGCGCCACCGGCTCGTAGCGGCCGGATGCGTTCGAGTGGGCACCGCGGCCCCGACGGCGCACAGTCTCGACCGCGACGTCCGCATTCACCGGGCTCGCGAGGTCGACCGCGGCCGGTCGCCTGGTGCGCGCCGACACGCCCGCCGGCGACGCGGAGGGCACCGGCACCGGCGGGCGTTTGAAGGCTGCTGAACGGCGAGCCATGGTGTTGGTCCTAGCGAACCTTTGTGAACAAAACAAGAACATAATGCGAGGCGAGGCCGGTGCAAGCCCCTCCAGGCAACTCTCCGTGCGGCAGCGGGTTTCTGACCCTAAGTGACGTGCTACCGGGGCGGGAGACGATGCGACGCAGCCGAATCGGCAGAAAGGGAAGACAAAATGCGACTAACGATCCGATCGGGCCTTGCGGCGATGAGCTTGCTTGCGCTTATTGCCCCGGCGACCGTTGTGGAGGCGGCCCAGACCAGGTCCTACCCGTGGTGCGTCTTCTATGATTCATCCACCTACAACTGCGGCTTCACCAGCTATCAGCAGTGCATGGCGACCGCCCAGGGCGGCCAAGGCTTCTGCCGGCCGAACCCATTCGTGGCGCAGAGCGGGCAGCAGCAGCGTCGCACGCGGCGACAGTATTGAGCGGAGCGGTCGGCTCGCGGAGGCACCGGCGTGCTGAGCGTGGTGATCGCCACGCATGACAGTGAACGGCCATTGCTGCCGACTCTGGCGGCTCTCGTTCCCGGCGCAGCGGCTGGTACTGTTCGCGAAGTCATCGTGGCGGACGCAGGCTCGCGCGACGCAACGGCAGAGATCGCCGACGTGGCGGGTTGCCACCTACTGGTCTCGGACCGGCCGCGCGGCGCGCGGCTGAAGGAAGCGGCCGCCACCGCCCGCTCAGGATGGCTGTTGTTTCTGATGCCGGGCGTGATTCCGGATGTAACCTGGATCGACGAAACCCGACGGTTTGCCGAGAACGGCGATCTCCTGGGGCTTGCGCCGCGTCAGGCGGCCGTCTTCCGGCCCGGGAGCGGCCTGTCGACTTCCCTCTTGGCCGAAGCCTGCGGCCTGCTACGGCGCGCGGTCGGCGCGAGGCCGCTGCCGCAACAGGGCCTGCTGATCGCCAAGCGGCTCTACGACAAACTTGGCGGGCACGACGAGCAGTCGTCCGAGCCGGAGCGGGATCTCTACCGGCGCCTCGGCCGCAAGCGGATCGTCCTGCTGCGCAGCAGCGCGTCCATGCTGGCGGATTAAAACCCCCGGCTACCCGGTTACGGTAATGTCGCGCGTCCGGCGCATTGAATTTTGGCGCCCACGCGCCACCTGCGGCATGGACGACCATAGAGATGCGAACGACGTGAGCGACCGCCGACCACCGACTGCGCTTCTTGCCCGGCACCGGGCGAGCCTCCGCGCCGAGTTGGTCAGGCTTGGATTGCGCCTCGCCTTCAAGCGCAACGGTACCCAGGGCGACGTCGCGTCGGTGCGGCGGCGGATGCAGTTGTTCGGCTACATGGTGCCGAAGCCGCCGCGCGATACGCAGGTCTTGCGTCTCGATCTGGACGGCGTGCCTGCTGTCCAGGTCGCAACGCCAAAATCGCGCGCCGACCGGCATCTGCTCTATCTGCATGGCGGCGGTCACATATCGGGGTCGCCCGGTCTCTATCGCGACTTCATCTGGCGGCTCGCCGATGCGACCGGCGCATGCGTCACGATCCTGGATCACCGGCTGGCACCGGAGCATCCGTTTCCGGCGGCGCTCGACGATGCCCTGACCGCCTACCGCCGCCTGTTGTCGGACGGCGCCGATCCGCGGCGCATGGCGATCGCGGGCGAGTCGTCGGGCGGCGGGCTGACGTTGTCGACATTGATGCGGGCGCGTGATGAAGGCCTGCCCTTGCCGGCCGCGGCCGTTGCGCTCTCGCCCTGGACTGATCTCGCGCTCACCGGCCGGTCGCTGCAAAGCAATGCCAAGGCGGACCCGATGATCCGCAGCGATGAAGCGCCGCGACTCGCTGCGCTCTATCTCGCCGGCGCCGATCCGTGCATGCCTTATGCGTCGCCGCTCTACGGCGATCCGAAAGACCTTCCGCCCACCCTCATCCAGGTCGGCAGCGACGAGGTTCTGCTCGACGACTCGGTGCGGATGGCGGAGCGGCTGCGTGCTGCCGGCTGCCACGTCGAAATCGAAGTCTGGCCGCGGATGCCGCACGCCTGGCAACTCTGGGCCCGGGTGATCCCGGAGGCGAACGCGGCAATCGCCCGCATCGGGACCTTTGTCGACAGCAGGTGCCCCAAATAGGCGGCCACCCGGCGCCGCCGACCTCTTGCATGGCAATCCGGCTTGGCGCGGCCGCCTGATTTCGTGTTAGGATTAATGCGGCCCGGCGAAAAGATTTAGCTCCGTGCAAGCCAGCTGTCATTCGGCGTTGAATGCAACCAACGTGTTGTACGCAACACTGGCCTGGCTTGTATTTGCGATCGCATTTTGGATCTTTGCCCCTTACTTCAACTACTCACCCACGGCTTTTTTGGATCCATGGATTCCGGTCGGGTATTTTCTCAATTTTGACGACCTGCTGAGCCGCTACGGATTTCCCTACTATGTCAGCCGAATTCCTTTCATTCTAACCGGATTGGCGTTCTACGGCGTGTTCACTCCACACGTCGCCAATTTCGCGCTGCATACATTCTATCTTTGGCTGGCGTGCCTCGGACTTTACGGTGCGGCCGCCGGGCCATTCGGCAAGCCTGCCGCGATCATTGCGACGGTCGCGTTTGCCTTCAGTACATACACCGCGACCGCCATGGCGTGGGACTATCCGAATGGGGCTGCCATCGCCTTTCTGATGCTGGGGCTTTGGCTGGCGCTGGCGCCGCCCCGCGGCATGTCCGACTGCGTGCGCTGGATTGCGGTTGGATTCCTGTGGGCGATTGCGGGCACGAACAATCTCCTCGCCCTGCTCGTCATCCTGCCGTGCTGCCTGATGGTGCTGTATCTTGCCGAATTTTCCGTGGCCGAATCGGCGAGGCGGACCGGCCTGATCCTGAGCGGGGTCGGCCTGATGCTCGTTTCTTTTGGAATCGTGTCGAAGTGGCTGTTCGGCACCGTCGTGTTTCTCCGCCCCCAGATCGAGCTCATCATCTATGCAACGACAACTCCCGACTACCTCTCCAACATGTGGGGGAAGGGACACGACTGGATATTCACGGCCTATCGCAACGCGGCGCTGCTGGGGATCTGCGGCGCGGCACTCGTCATTCTGGCGACGACCGCGCGCAACAAGACGGACAAAGTCGAATACCGGACTGCCACCGCCGTCATCGGCTTGTTCGTCCTGAGCCTTTGCGCGTTCGCCGTGGTGGAATTCGTTCTGCAGGGCGTCGTGCTTCGCGTCCCCTATACCAGCGTCTACCTGGTCGCTCCGGCTTACCTTGCACTGGCGGCTGCACTGAGCCTGCTCATGCAGCAATGGCCGGCGCGCGCCCGATCCGTCTTCGTGGCGATCGGCGTGACCATCCTTGTCGCCATTCCATTTGCGGTGACACCGATCCTGGCATGGGCACAACGCTTTCCGTGGAGCCCGTGGCTGCTGCAGGCAGCCCCCATCCTACTTGTACCGACCGCATTCTTTCTGCCGGCTGGAGGTTTCCGCCGCTCGGTCTTGATCCTCGCGGCGGCGGCTCTCATCGCGTTGCCGGCGCTGGCGGCGACCGCGGACGGGAGACTCCACTGGGTTTTTCGCAACAGCGAACCGACGTTCGATGCTGCGTTAGAGGTCTCGAACGTCTTGCGCAGCGGCGTCGCAAAGAACCGGACGGTTCGCTTCTGGTTCGACATGGGAGAGCCCCACAGCGCCAAATTTCTTTCGATTGGGTCGCTCTACCTGGCGGAATGGCAAGGCCTGCGAAACCTGCCGAAATGGAGCGACCAGGAGGTCCGCAACAACCTGCCTGACAACGCGCTCCTGGTTCATCTCACATCCGAGCCAAGTAAACTCGATGCCCGAGAAGCCCAGTTGGCGAAAGACGGGATCAGGTTCGGGCCGCGCCGCACGATCCCGATCCGGGCCTCGGGCGACACCGAATTCTTCCTGATTCTCCAGAACATTCACGGCCATTCGTCCCCGGCGCCCACCGAAAATTTGATGGGCAAGCGGCAACCGGACGGCGCACCGATACTTGACTCAGTCAAGTAATTTGGCAAGGTATCGCCGGGAGCCGGAACGACGGTGGTACGATGCCCGAGATCGCCGAGCATGTGGCGGCGCTGCGGCGCTTCAACCGGTTCTACACA
Source organism: Xanthobacteraceae bacterium (assembly GCA_050179645.1). GTDB lineage: Bacteria > Pseudomonadota > Alphaproteobacteria > Rhizobiales > Xanthobacteraceae > VAZQ01. Next base: position 22,467 of record JBFXEX010000031.1, read on the forward strand.
CAGCGCATCGGCGTGCTGCGGGAAGGCTGGGTCCGCAGTCCGTTCACGCTGGCGCAGGCGCGCGTGCTGTACGAATTGATCCAGCGCGACCGCCCCACCGCGACCGAACTCGCCAACGACCTGGCTCTCGATCGCGGCTACCTGAGCCGGATCCTGCGCGACTTCGAAGCCGCCGGGCTGATCCGCCGGGAAGTCTCCAAGACCGACGGACGGCGAAGCTTTCTCCTGGTCACCGAGCGCGGCCGCCGGAAGTTCGCCCCTGTCGAGGCAAGCTCGGTTTCGGAAGTGCGTAGTCTGCTCGATCCCCTCGGCTCCGGCGACCGGGCGAAGCTCATCGAAGCGACACGCACGATCGAGCAGGTGCTTGGCGCCGAGCCGCAGCAGCATCCGGCGTACAGATTGCGGCCACCGCGGCCGGGCGACATGGGCTGGATCGTCAGCCGTCACGCCATTCTCTACGCGCAGGAATACGGCTGGACCGATCCGTTCGAAGGACTCTGCGCGCAGATCGTCGCCGACTTCGTCAACAACCTCGACGCCGATCGCGAGCGCTGCTGGATCGCCGGGGCCGGCGGCGAGAACGCCGGCTGCGTGATGCTGGTGAAGGACACCGACGAAGTGGCCCGGTTGCGCCTGCTCCTGGTCGAGCCGTCTGCGCGCGGACTCGGGATCGGCGGGCGGCTGGTTGACGAGTGCGTGCAGTTTGCGCGTGCGGCCGGCTACCGCAAGATCACACTCTGGACTCACAGCGTCTTGTTTGCAGCCCGTCACCTCTACCAGCAGGCCGGATTCCAGCTGGTATCGAGCGAGCCGCGCCATAGCTGGGGGCAGGACGTGGTCAGCGAAATCTGGGACTTGCCGCTCGATTGAGGAACGGCACGCGGATCACTTCCGCGCCGCCCGCTTGCGTGCGCGTGGCGCCGGCTGCGCATGCGCGAACGCAAGACGTAGCGCAGCTTCAAGCTCTGGCACCGTCAACATCGCCAGTGTCGCGTTGGTCCAGCCCTGGCGGCCCCATGCATTCGAGATGCGCTCAAATGCATCGGGCGCCACCGTGCACTTCAGCTCCTGCTCGTCAGGCGTGAACTTGAAGTTCGCCGTAAGCCCGTCGGGCGCCAGTGTGGCGTAAATCCGCGCGACGCGAAACGCGGCACGATCGAAGTGCGGAGCTTCCGTCGTGCCCTCGAGCGACAGCGCGATCCGGCGAAAATCGGTCGCCGTGCTGCCGCGGCCCTTGCGGCGGCCGGAGGACTTCACACCGTGGCGCCCTGCGCCTTGGCGCGCCGCAGATGCTCGTCGAGCCGCGGCATGATCTCGACGAAGTTACAGGGCCGGTAACGGTAGTCGAGCTGGTGGACGAGAATTTCGTCCCAGGCGTCCCGGCAGGCGCCGGGCGAGCCCGGCAGGCAGAAGATGTAGGTGGCGCCGGCGACACCGGCGGTCGCTCGGGTCTGGATCGCCGAGGTGCCGATCTTGCCGTAGCTCACCATGAGGAAGAGCATCGAGAAGCCGTCCATGCGCTTCTCAAACAGCGGCTCGATCGCTTCCGGCGTCACGTCGCGGCCGGTGAAGCCGGTGCCGCCGGTGCTGATGATGACGTCGACCGCCGGATCGGCGATCCAGCGCTTCACCTGGGTGCGGATGTTCTCGACGTCGTCGGTGACGATGGCACGGTCCGCCACCGCATGGCCGGCCTTGGCGATGCGCTCCGCCAAGGTCGCACCCGACTTGTCGTCGGCAAGCTCGCGCGTGTCCGACACCGTCAGCACCGCGATCTTGAGCGGAACGAACTGCTTGGTCTCGTCGATGCCGGGCATGCGTTGCGATCAGTCGGTTAAATACGAGCGGCTAGTCATACACTCCGCGAGATCATACGCAGAGGCTCTACAGCTGCTGCGACGCGAACGTGTTGCAGCTCGAAACCTGCCCGGATTTGAACCCGGACACGAACCAGCGCTGGCGCTGCTCGGACGTGCCGTGGGTGAAGCTGTCGGGCACGACGTAGCCCTGCGCGCGCTTTTGCAGCGTGTCGTCGCCGATCGCCGCCGCGGTGCGCAATGCGGCCTCGATATCGCCGGGCTCGATGAAGGGCGGCTTGCCCTGCCGGCGCAGGCTGGCGTTCTCGTGATTCGCCCAGACGCCCGCCAGGCAGTCGGCTTGCAATTCCACCCGCACTTGGATTTCGTTGGCCTGAGCCCGGCTGCCGGCGGTGCGCTGCAGCTGCTGCGACTTCTGCAGGATGCCGAGCTGGTTCTGCACATGGTGACCGATCTCGTGGGCGATCACATAGGCCTGCGAAAACTGACAAGACTTGCTGCCGACATCGCAACCGCGAAACCGCGTCTCGATGTCCTTGAAGAACGACGTGTCGAGATAGACCTTCTGGTCGGCCGGACAATAGAACGGCCCCATCGCGCTCTGCGCGACGCCGCCGCACTGAGCGTGGGTACGGCCGCTGTAGAGCACGAGCACCGGAGCGCGATAATTCCGGCCTTCCTTGGAGAAAATGTCTTTCCACTGCGCCTCGGTGCTGCCCAGCACGCGGCTGACGAAGCGGCCCATCTCGTCGCGCGGCGAGCCTGCCTGCGACGGACGGCCCTGCGGCGCCGGCTGCTGGACGCTGGGCGAGGTGCGGCTCATCTGTTCGGCGCCGCCGATCAGCAGGCTCGGGTCGATGCCGAGCGCCCAACCGAGCAGGCCGAGGACGATGATTGTGCCGATGCCGATGCCGCCACCCCCGATCGGGAGGCCGAATCCGCCGCCGCCGCCACCGCCGCCATAGCCGGAATCACCGCGCCGATCCTCGACGTTGCTGCTTTCCGGCAGATCATCCAAACGCATGGTCCGTCTCCTCGTCCGCCACCCGGACCGTCGGGGGCTGAGCGGCCGAATTCATCCTACCACCGCGCCGCTTAACGCGTCCCCGGCAATATAGTTGCCGGACCACGCTTTCCCAATCCGCGGGCGGCCGCCGTTAAAACGATTTTTACCTTAGGCGGGCATAGTGCTTCGTGTCGGTTGTAGGTCCCGCGTCACCGACCGCGTCGCCTGAGTCAGAGTTCTTTGAGTCATGGTAGTATCGCGTCGCGGGGCGTCCGAGCGGGCGCCCCGCGTCAGTTTCAGGTCCCGCGAGTCCGCCCGGATTCTGGTTGGTGACTGCGTCGCCGAGATGGCGAAGCTGCCAGCCGAAACGGTCGATCTGGTATTTGCCGACCCGCCCTACAATCTTCAGCTCGCCGGGGACCTCAAGCGGCCCGACGATTCGCGTGTCGATGCGGTCGACGACCACTGGGACAAGTTCGCAAGCTTCGCGGCCTACGACGATTTCACCCGCGCCTGGCTGATCGCCTGCCGGCGGGTGATGAAACCGTCGGCCACGCTCTGGGTGATCGGCTCCTATCACAATATTTTCCGCGTCGGCTCGATCCTGCAGGATCTCGGCTTCTGGATCCTCAACGACGTCGTCTGGCGTAAATCGAATCCGATGCCGAACTTCCGCGGCCGACGCTTCACCAATGCGCACGAGACGATGATCTGGGCGGCGCGCGACGCCAGCGCCAAGGGGTATACGTTCAACTACGAGGCGCTGAAGGCCGGCAACGAAGACGTCCAGGTCCGCTCCGACTGGACGCTCGCGCTGTGCACCGGCGAGGAGCGCCTCAAGGGCGACGACGGCAAGAAGCTGCATCCGACGCAGAAGCCGGAGGCGCTGCTGGCGCGAGTGATCCTTTCATCCTCGCGGCCCGACGACCTGGTGCTCGATCCGTTCTGCGGCACCGGCACCACCGGCGCGGTGGCGAAGCGGCTCAGCCGCCGCTTTGTCGGCATCGAGCGCGAACAAGCCTATGCCGACGCCGGGCAGCGTCGCATCGCCGCAGTCAAGCCGCTGCCGGAGGCCAGCATCGCGCCATTCGTGACGGCGCGCGAGGCGCCGCGGGTGGCGTTCTCGCTGCTGGTCGAGCGTGGCCTGGTCAATGCGGGCGCGCGCCTCGTTGACGCCAAGCGCCGGGTCAATGCACTGGTGCGCGCCGACGGCGCCATTTCGCTGGGAGAAACGGTGGGCTCGATCCACCGCATCGGCGCCCTCGCCCAGGGACTGGAGGCCTGCAATGGCTGGGCCTTCTGGCATCTCGAGACCGACAACGGCTTGATCTCGATCAATACGCTGCGCGCCGAAATCAGGGCAGGCATGAGCGCGGATTAGCGCTCGCGCCCGAACCGGGCCTCCCGCTCCAGCCGCCGCTCGTGTAGCATCGTGTCGGGACGAACCCTTCATTGGCAGGCGACCCATGCAAAAGACTTTCGACCGCGCGACCGAAGACCTCGGCAACTCGCTCCACATGGAGCACGTGAACGTTCAGATTCCGGACCAGCGCCTGTCGACGCTGTTCTACGTCGCCGGACTTGGGCTGACGCGTGATCCCTACATCATGGTCTCCGACAACAACATGTGGATCAACGCCGGCCGCACCCAGTTTCATCTGCCGACCGGCAAGCCGCAGGTGCTGCGCGGCCATACCGGCATCGTGATCCCCGGGCGCGCGGCGCTGCTCGATCGCCTCACCGCGGTGCGGCCGAAGCTCGCCGACACCCGCTTCGATTTCCGCGAGCACAACGACTACGTCGAGGCCATCTGTCCCTGGGGCAACCGCTACCGCTGCTACGAGCCCGACGCCGAACGCTTCGGACGCATCGCGCTCGGCATTCCCTATGTCGAGTTCGACGTGCCGGCCGGCAGCACGGACGCCATCGCGGCGTTCTACCGCGCGATGGTCGATACGCCGGCCGACGTGGTCAACGGCGACGGCAGGGCCGCTCGCGTCCTGATCGGCAAGGACCAGCATCTGATCTTCCGCGAGACCGACCGGCCGCAGCCGGAGTTCGACGGGCACCACATCGCGATCTACGTGGTGAATTTCTCCGGCCCGCACCGCCGGCTGAACGAGCGCAATCTCGTCAGCCAGGAGGATAACCCGTACCAGTATCGCTTCCGCGATATTACCGATCTCGACAGCGGCCGGGTGCTGTTCACCATCGAGCACGAGGTGCGTTCTGCCACTCACCCGATGTTCATGCGGCCGCTGGTCAACCGCAATCCGACGCAGAACAACCGCAACTATGCGGCCGGCTACCAGGAATCGCCGCTGGCGATGGAGCCGGAGCTCTACGATCCGCCGGCGCCTGCGATGATGTGAGACGCGCGGCCGTGAGCCGCGAAGGCGGTCAACGTCATTACGCCCTCTCCCCTTGTGGGAGAGGGCAGAACTGAATCTTCAAGGCGGTCAGATGGGAGAGGGGTCGGAACTCGCCGCGTGTCCAAACCTCTCTCCCGTTCTTTGTGCTGAGCCGCTGCGGCTGCCCTCTCTCACAAGGGGAGAGGGCGCAATCACTGCGGCCTTCGAACTCTGCATTACAAGAGAGTCGACGCCCGGCGAATTCAGCGCGCGGCCGTGACCATGATCTCGACCTTGTACTGCGGTGCGGCGAGCTTGGCCTCGACGGTGGCGCGCGCCGGCGTGTGACCGGGCGTCACCCAGGCGTCCCAGACCGCGTTCATCTCGCCGAAGGTCGTCATGTCGGTGATCCAGATATTGGCGGACAGCAGCTTGGTCTTGTCGGTGCCGGCCTGCTTCAGATAGCCGTCGATGGTGGCGAGGATTTCCTTGGTCTGCTCGGTGACGCTCTTGCCGGCCTGCTCGCGCGCCACCACGCCGGCGAGATAGACCGTATTGCCGTGGATGACGATCTGGCTCATCCGCGGCCCGACTTCCTTGCGTTCGACGCTCATGTTCAATCTTCTCCATTCTGCTGTTGCGCGCACCGGCGCCGAGGTTCCCCTCCCCCGCGAGCGAAGCGAGTGGTGGGGAGGGGTTAGGGGTGGAGGGCTCTGCGCGCTGACGCAGCATCAGACCGATCGGCTCGCAGCGACATTCAGATTTCAATATCCCCCGGATTTCGCTCGCGCTCAATCCGGGCTACGGACCGCGCTCAATCGACACGGCGGAGGTCGAGCCCCGCGTGCACCAGCACCTTGCGCATGACGTTTGGCAACGCCTCGCCGGCGAGCGTTGCGACCGGTACCCAGCGCATGCCGTTGGGCGCTCGTGTCGATGCCGCGACTTCCGCGCGATAGACTGTGAGTTCGAGCGGGAAATGCGTGAACACATGCGTCACGACGCCGGGGAGCCGCTGCCATTTCGGCTTGGCGCGCCCAAGCCGCGGCGCCGCTTCAAGCGCGACCTCCACATCGAGGCCGTGCGTCCATTCTGTCGTCGGCACTTCGGTCATGCCACCGAGCAGGCCCTTGGGCGGCCGCGAGCGGATGAGCACGAAGCCATCGGCACGCCGCACGACGAAAGCCGCGCCGCGCCGGAGTCGCCCTTCCCGCTTTGCCGCCTTGCGGGGAAATGACTCTGGATCGCCATGCACCCGCGCGGCGCAGGGCTCCATCCACGGGCAGATCGCGCAGGCCGGCTTCTTCGGCGTGCAAATCGTGGCGCCGAGGTCCATCATCGCCTGCGCAAAGTCGCCGCTGCGCGCGGCCGGCACCAGCGACTGCGTCAGCTCCCGGATCGCGGGCTTGGCGGCGGGCAGTTCGCGTTCGAGCGCAAACAGCCGCGTGACCACGCGCTCGACATTACCGTCGACCGCCGCCGCCGGCGCATCGTATGCAATCGCCGCAATCGCCGCCGCCGTGTAGGGCCCGATGCCCGGAAGCGTCGCCAGTTCGGCTTCGGTCGCCGGAAACCGCCCGCCCGGCCGCGCCGCAACCGCCTGGGCACAGGCATGCAGATTGCGGGCGCGCGCGTAATAGCCGAGCCCGGCCCACAACCGGAGCACATCCTCGAGCGATGCCGCCGCAAGCGCATGCACGTGCGGCCAGCGTTCGACAAAGCGCGCGAAGTACGGCGCCACCGCCCGCACGGTGGTCTGCTGCAGCATGATCTCGGAGAGCCACACCCGGTAGGGGTCGGGCGTCTCGCCGGCGGCAGCCCGCCACGGCAACACGCGTCGGTGGCGGTCATACCAGGCGAGCAATGCCGCCGGTTCAGGTAAAGCTCCGGGTGCCCGTTCGTGCGGGGACGAACGAAGACTGGGTCGAGCCCTCCCCTTCGGCGCATCTAGCGTCATGGGCCGATCGATGGCAGACCATTCAGCCATGAACAAGCCCGCCAGGTCGCGCGCCCGGCCGCTGTCCGAATTGCTCGGCAAGACGCTGGGCGACGCCTTCGCCCGGCAGGGCTTCGCGTCGACTGGGCTGGTGACGCGCTGGGCCGACATCGTCGGGCCCGAGATCGCTGCCCATTCCCAGCCGGAGAAAATCCAGTGGCCGCCGCCGCGCGACGGTCAGACCGCCGAAGCCGGTACCCTGGTGCTCCGGGTCGAAGGGCCGACCGCATTGGAGATTCAGCACCTGTCCGGCGTCATTCTCGAACGGGTCAACCGTTTTTTCGGCTGGCAGGCCATTGCCGCCATGAGGCTGCGGCAGGCGCCGCTGCGGCGCGAACGCCGCCGGCCGCCGCCCGGCCCCGATCCCGCCGCCACCGAAGCCATCGCCCGGGCATTGCCCGAAATCGAGGACGAAAACCTGCGGCAGGCGCTCGCCCGGCTGGGTGCCGCCATCAAACAGCCGTGAGACCGGGCGAGGGTTTTTCGCCCGGCGCGCCATTGCCACAATTGCCTTTTCAGGATAGCGACATTCCGGCTCCGGCCGCCTGTAGCTGAAGGAATACGATCGTGGATATCTCGCGTCGAAACCTGCTGATCGGCACCGCAACGGTCGTGATCGCCGCGGCCGCCGGCGGCGGCTATTACGCCTGGAGCCAGAGCAGGCCGCCGGCGACGCCGGCCCCCGCCGGGCCGGGAGTAACCTTGGCCAGCGCCTCCGACGCCGAGTTGATGGCCCCGGGACCGCTCGGCGAGCAGGAGGTCGGCAGCGCGAATGCGCCGGTCACCATCATCGAATACGCCTCGATGACCTGTCCGCACTGCGCCCAGTTCCACGAACAGGTATTTCCGGAGATCAAGAAAAACTTCATCGACACCGGCAAGGTCCGCTTCATCTTCCGCGAATTTCCGCTCGACCCGCTGGCCGCTGCCGGGTTCATGCTGGCGCGCTGCGGCGACAAGGACAAATACTTCCCGATGATCGAGACGCTGTTCGCGCAGCAAAAGGATTGGGTGGTGCAGAAGCCGTTGGCGCCGTTGCTGGCGATCGCCAAGCAGGCCGGCTTTACCCAGGAGTCGTTCGACAAATGCCTGGCGAATCAGAAGGTGCTTGACGGCATTGAGGAGGTGCGCACGCGGGCGGCGCAGAAGTTCCAGGTCACTTCCACGCCGACGTTTTTCGTCAACGGCAAGATGCTCCGCGGCTCGCCCACGCTGGAAGAGCTGACCAAGCAGATCGAAGCCAATCTCAAGGGCTGATTAGGGTTTTTGGCCGACACTAGATCCCGGCGATCCGGCTGCGAACCGCCGGTGCGCGATTTGGGTTGAATAACGCATTCTTTTTGTTTGCGAAATCACGGGCGGCGATTCATTCTCCCGACCGATGCGGCAGAACCTTCACCACTCGACCCAACCCATGGGCCCGAGACCTGAGGACGATTCCCTTGGGGCCGGGTCCATTTTGAATGGAACAGCGTCGGCATGAAGCTCACGCGGCTGCGCCTGCTTGGCTTTAAGTCATTCGTCGAACCGACCGATTTCCTGATTGAGCCGGGCCTCACCGGTGTGGTCGGGCCGAACGGTTGCGGCAAGTCGAACCTGGTCGAAGCGCTGCGCTGGGTGATGGGCGAGACCTCGCACAAGTCGCTGCGCGCCGCCGACATGGAAGACGTGATCTTCGCCGGCACCAACAACCGGCCGGGGCGCAACAACGCCGAAGTCGCGATGCATATCGACAACAGCGCCCGCAAGGCGCCGGCGCAGTTCAACGACACCGAAAGCCTCGACGTCTCGCGCCGGATCGAGCGCGAGAAAGGTTCGAGCTATCGCATCAACGGCCGCGAAGTGCGCGCCCGCGATGTGCAGATCTTGTTCGCCGACGCCTCGACCGGCTCGCGTTCGCCGGCGCTGGTGCACCAGGGCCGGATCGGCGAGATCATTCAGGCCAAGCCCGAACAGCGCCGCCGCGTGCTGGAAGAGGCCGCCGGCATTTCCGGCCTGCACGCCCGCCGCCACGAGGCGGAACTCCGTCTGCGCGCGGCCGAACAGAACCTGTTGCGGCTCGAAGACGTCATCAACCAGCTCAACGCCCAGATGGCGTCGCTCAAGACGCAGGCCCGCCAGGCGGTGCGCTACCGCAATATCGCCGGTCAGATTCGCCGGACCGAAGCGACCCTGTTCCACCTGCGCTGGACGGCGGCGAGCGCCGAGCTTGCCGCGGCCGAGCAGGCCAAGAACGAGGCGGTACGGATCGTCGCCGATCGCACCGGTGCGCAGGCCGAAGCCGCGACCCGACAGGCGCTGGCGGCGGCCGAACTGCCGGCGTTGCGCGAGGCCGAAGCAGCGGCGGCCGCCGGCCTGCATCGGCTCGTGGTCGCGCGCGAGACACTGGAGAAGGAAGAGACGCGGGCGCGCGAGCGCATCGCCGAACTCGATCGCCGGCTGGTCCAGCTCGAAGGCGACATCGAACGCGAGCGCCAGCACATGGTCGACGCTGAAGCGGCGCTGACCAAGCTCGCTGCGGAAGAAGAAGCGCTCAAGCAGGACATCGACGCCAACGCCGAGAAGCGCACCGGCGCCGAAGCGCGCGTGGCCGAGGCCGACGCGGTGCTGGGCGTCGCCGAAAAGACGTTCGGCGAACTGACCGGGACGCTCGCCGACCTCACGGCACGGCGCAAGGCGTTCGACCAAGCGGCGCGCGCCCACGACGACCGGCTCGCCCGGCTGGTGGACGAAACCGCCGCCGTCGAAGCCGAGCTGGCGTCGCTCGAAGCTGCCAATGCCGGCCATCCGGATGTCGCGGCACTCGCGCTCGCCGCCGAAGAGGCGCAGGCCGCGGTGACGGAAGCCGAAGCGGCATCGCTGCGCGCCGAGGCCGCGCATTCGGCGGCGCGGCAGGCACTCGACGTCGCCCGCGGCCCGCTTGCCGAGGCCGAGCGGCGCGCCGGCCGCCTCGATACCGAGGCCAAGACGCTGGCCAAGCTCCTGCACGTCGACACCAAGAACCTGTGGCCGGCGGTGATCGACGACCTCACCGTCGAGAAGGGCTACGAGGCCGCACTCGGCGCCGCCCTGGGCGACGACCTCGAGGCTCCGGTCGATCCAACCGCGCCGATGCGCTGGGCCGGTGCCGAGATCGACCCGTCCGACCCGGTTCTGCCGGACGGCGCCGAGCCCCTCAGCGCCCTCGTGTCGGCACCGAAAGAGATGGCACGGCGTCTGGCGCAGATCGGTGTCATCGTGCGCGAGGACGCGCTTCGTCTCATGCCGGCGCTGAAACCCGGCCAGCGGCTGGTGTCGCGGGACGGCGACCTGTGGCGCTGGGACGGCTTCTCGGTCGCCGCCAATGCGCCGACCGGCGCGGCGCGGCGTCTCGCCGGCAAGAACCGGCTTAACGACATCGAGGCCGAACTTTCGACCGTGCGCCACGACGTCGAAGCCCGGCAGCAGGCAGCGGCGCAGGCCCAGGCCGAAGTCACAGCCGCAGCCGCAGCCGAAACCGCCGCGCGCAACCGCTGGCGCGAACTGCAGCAGGCCGCGCATGCGGCACGCAACCGGCACGCCGAGGTCGAACGCGAGGTCAGCCGCAATTCGGCGCGTCGTTCGGCGCTCGGAGAGGCCAAGGCGCGGCTGGCGGCGAGCCGCGACGAGGCCGCCATCGCGCGCGGCGAAGTCGAGCAGTCTCTTGCGGCTCTGCCGCCATCGGCCGACGTCGAGGAGCGGTTGGCGGCAATCCGGACCGAGATCGAAGGCAACCGCGCACGGGTCGCAGAGGTGCGGGCGGAAGCGCAGGGCCTCGCGCGCGAGGCCGAGATGGCGGCCCGGCGTTTGGTCACCATCGGCTCGGAGCGTGAGAGCTGGGCCACCCGCAATGCCGGCGCCGCCTCGCAGCTTGAGACCCTGTCGGTGCGGGCCGAGGAGGCGAAAACCGAGCGCGCGGGTCTGGAAGATGCGCCGCGGCTGTTCGCCGAACAGCGCGCCGCGCTGATCGGCGAGATCGAGACGGCAGAAGGCAACCGCCGCGATGCCGCCGACCGGCTCGCCGAAGCCGAGACCCGGCTGGCCGAGGCCGACCGCGACGCCCGCACCGCGCTCGACGCCATGAGCAGCGCGCGCGAAGACGCCGCCCGCGCCGAGGAACGATACGAAGCCGGCAAGCGCCGGCTTGCCGACATCGATCATGAGATCGTCGAGATGCTGGAGGTCGCGCCGGCAGAGGTCGCGGGCCTCGCCGAACTCAATCCCGACAAAGCGCTGCCCGAAGTGGCGGACGTCGAGGCCACGCTGGAGCGGCTGCGCCGCGAGCGCGAGCGGCTCGGCGCCGTCAACCTGCGCGCCGACGAGGAACTGCGCGAGGTCGAAACCCAGTACACCACGCTGACCACCGAGCGCGACGACCTGGTCGAGGCGATCAAGCGGCTGCGCCAGGGCATCCAGAGCCTGAACCGCGAAGCCCGCGAGCGGCTGCTGGCCTCGTTCGAAGTGGTCAACAATCACTTCCGCGAGCTGTTCACCCACCTGTTCGGCGGCGGCACCGCCGAACTCAAGCTGATCGAGGCCGAAGACCCGCTGGAAGCAGGGCTCGAGATCATCGCCAGGCCGCCCGGCAAGAAGCCCGCGACGCTGTCGCTGCTCTCCGGCGGCGAGCAGGCGTTGACCGCGCTGGCGCTGATCTTCGCGGTGTTCCGCACCAACCCGGCGCCGATCTGCGTGCTGGACGAGGTCGACGCCCCGCTCGACGATCACAACATCGAGCGGTTCTGCGACCTGCTCGACGAGATGACGCGCGCGACCGACACCCGCTTCGTCATCATCACCCACAATCCGATCACCATGGCGCGGATGAACCGGCTGTTCGGCGTCACCATGGCGGAGCGCGGCATCTCGCAGCTCGTCTCGGTCGACCTCGAAGGCGCCGTGCGGCTGCGCGAAGCGAGCTAATCCGCGGCGGCGAGCGGGCGGCTGACGCTTTCGAGCGGCTTGCGCTCGGCGGCGACCGCGTAGCGTGCAGCGACCGCGGCGGCGGCCAGCATCAGCACTGCGCCGAACAGGTAGCCGCCGTAGACGCTCCAGCGCGAGCCGGTATCGATCAGCCAGCCGAACAGCCACGGCCCGGCGACGCCGCCGATGCCGGTGCCGATCGCGTAGAAGAATGCGATGGCCAACGCCCGAACCTCGAGCGGGAAGGTCTCGCTCACCGTCAGGTAGGCAGAACTCGCCGCCGCCGAGGCGAAGAAGAAGATCACCATCCAGGCCGCCGTCTGCCCGGTCGCGGTGAGCACGCCGATCGCGAACAGGTATCCCGCGCCCGCCAGCAGCACCCCGGATACCGCATACGTCAGGACGATCATCGGCCGACGGCCGACGGTGTCGAACAACCGGCCGAGCAGGAGCGGGCCGAGAAAATTGCCGGCCGCGAACGGCAGCAGGTACCAGCCGACGTGGTCGGCGACGATGCCGTAGAAATCGGTCAGCACCAGCGCATAGGTGAAGAAGATCGCGTTGTAGAAGAAGGCCTGCGCGGCCATCAGCGTGAGCCCGACCAGCGTCCGCTGCCGCTGGTCGCGAAACAGCGTGCGGGCGACTTCGGCGAGCGGCGTGAAGGCGCGCGTAGTGAGCCGGATGCGCGGCAGCGCGGCCTCCGGCGCACGATCGGCGCCCCGCCTCACGCCGTCCTCGATGTTGCGGACGATCGCCTCGGCTTCGCCCACCCGGCCATGCGTCATCAGCCAGCGTGGCGACTCCGGAATCCACATGCGCATGAAGAAGATGATGAGGCCGAGCACGGCGCCGATGAAAAACGCCAGCCGCCAGCCGAGGTCCGGATGGATGATCGACGAATCGAGCAGAATGATCGAGCCGATCGCGCCGAGCGCCGCTCCGATCCAGAAGCTGCCGTTGATCACGAGGTCGGTCCAGCCGCGATAGCGCGCCGGCACCAGTTCCTGAATGGCCGAGTTGATCGCCGTATATTCGCCACCGATGCCGGCACCGGTCAGGAAGCGGAAGACCGCGAAGCTCGCGACGCTCCACGAGAGCGCGGTCGCCGCGGTGGCGACCAGGTAGACCGCCAGCGTGATGAAAAACAACCGCTTGCGGCCGAGCCGGTCGGTCAGCCAGCCGAAGCCGAGCGCGCCGAGCACCGCCCCGGCCAGATAGGCGCTGCTCACGAACCCGACATCGGCGTTGCTGAAATGCAAGCTCTCGCTGTGCTTCAGAGCCGGCGAAATCGCGCCCGCGAGCGTCACTTCGAGGCCGTCGAGCACCCAGGTGATCCCGAGCGCGAGCACCACCAGCGTGTGGAAGCGGCTCCACGGCAGCCGGTCGAGCCGCGCCGGGACGTCGGTCTCGACGACCGCCGCTGTCTCTTCCGATCGTCCGACCGTGACCGCCATCGCCGCTGCCCGTGCCCAATGCCAGAACGGCAACGATTTACCGACTCCCGCGTTCCCCCACACATCGGCGAAATGGTCGCAGGCTTCGTCAGCGCCGGTCGAGCTTGAGCACGCGCAGCGCGTTGCCGCGGCCGATCTTGCGCCGGTCGTTGTCGCTGATGGCGGCCTGGTCGAACCAGCGGACTGCGGGCTCGATCAATTCGAACGGCCAGTCGACCGAAAACATGACACGGTCGGCGCCGATCTCCAGAATGGTGGCGATCAGAGCGCTGCTGCTGAAGTTGCCGGAGGTGGAAACGTAGAAATTCTCACTGAAGTAATCGGCGGCCTTCCGCTTGGCCTGGTTATGGGTCGCCTTCTCGACCCCGGCGTTGCAGTTGTCGAGCCGCCAGAGATTGAACGGGATGCCCTCGCCCATGTGGCCGATGACGACCGTGAGCCGCGGAAACTCATCGAACAGACCGCAGCCGATCAGCCGCAGCGCATGCACCGCCGTTTCGTTGCCATAGCCCCACGCCGCGCCCATCAGCCAGGGGTGGCCGGCATAGAGCCGTGCGTCGCGCGGCAGCGCGCTGCGCGGATGCAGGTAGAACGGAACATCCAACCGCTCGACCGCGGCCCAGAACGGCCGGTACTGCGGCTGGTCGTAGTAGACCGCGTTGTCCGGCTCTCCGACCTGCGAGAAGCCGTTGACCATCGCGCCGCGGAAGCCGAGGTCCTTCACGCAACGCTCCAGTTCGGCAGCCGCAAGCTCGGGGTCCTGCATGGGCAGCGCGGCAAATGCCTGGAACCGGTCGGGACGCTTTCCCACGTCCTCGGCCAGCAAATCGTTCGCCCGCCGCGCCATCGCGGCGGCCGCGCGCGGATCGAGCACCGCCTGCACGGCCGGCGAATTGAGCGACAGCACCATCATTTCGATGCCGTGCGCGTCCATCTCGCGCAACCGCTCGCCGTGGACGTCGAGCAGCCGTCCCCGTAGTTGCGTCCAGGCGTCCGGCGTAAAAATGCCGCGAGGATTCTGCGCCGTCTCGGGCACCGCGATATGTTCTTCGAGGACGATCTTGCCCTGCATGGCGGTCAATTCCGATCGAGCTTGAACAGGCGCACCGCGTTGTCGCGGCCGATCTTTTGGCGGTCGTTCTCGCTGATGCTCGCTCTGTCGAACCACACCGCCGCGTGGTCGATGTTTTCGAACGGCCAGTCGGTCGAGAACATGATGCGGTCGGAGCCGATCTCGTTCATGGCGTTGATCAGCGCCTGGTCGCGGAAGTTGCCCGATGTAGTCAGGTAAAAATTGGCGTTGAAGTAGTCCGCCATCATCTTCTTGGCCGGACGATTGTGCCGGTTTTCGATCCAGGCGTTGCAGTTGTCGATCCGCCACATGCTGAACGGCAGGCCTTCGCCCATGTGGCCGAGCACGATCTGGATGCCCGGATACGCGTCGAACAGCCCGCTGCCCATCAGCCGCAGCGAGTGCACCGCCGTCTCGTGACCGAAGGCCCAGACCGGGCCGAGCATCCAGGGATGGCCATCGTAAATCCGCGCATCGCGCGGCAGCGGGTTGCGCGGATGCAGGTAGAACGGCAGATCGAGCTCTTCGACCACCTGCCAGAACGGCCAGTACCGCTTGAGGTCGTAGTAGACGGTCGTTTCGAGGTCGCCGACCTGCGAGAAGCCATTGACCAGGGCACCGCGGAAGCCAAGCTCCTTGGCGCAGCGTTCGAGCTCGCGCGTCGCCAGATCGGGATCCTGCATCGGCAGCGCCGCCAGCCCCTGAAAGCGGTCCGGCCGCTTGGCCACCTGCTCGGCAAGATAATCGTTGGCCTTGCGCGCGATCTCGTTGGCCTGACGTGGATCCGGAATGGCCTGGACGGCCGGCGCATTGAGTGACAACAGCATCATCTCGATGCCGTACTCATCCATGAGTCGGATCCGCTGGTCGTGCAGGTCGAGCACGCGGGCGCGCACCTCCTGCCACACCTTGTCGGGAAAGAAACCCTTGGAATCGTTCAACGTATCATCGATGGCAAAGTGTTCCTCAAGTGCGATCTTGCCTTGCATGCTGCGTTCGTCCCTGTCTCGGCCGCTTCCCACGGGCCATGCGACACAATAGATTGAACCGCGAGAACCACAAACCTTCCGAGGAGCCGTCTCATGTCATCCACCGTCGTCACCTGGATTGTGATCGGCGCGATCGTCCTGCTCGTGCTGTGGATCATCATGATCTACAACGGGCTGGTGGCGATGCGGCAGCGCGTCAACCAGGCGTTCTCCGACATCGACGTGCAGACCAAGCAGCGCCACGACCTGATCCCCAATCTGGTCGAGACGGTGAAAGGCTATGCGGGACACGAGCGCGGCACCCTCGAAGCCGTGGTGGCGGCGCGCAACGCGGCGATTACAGCGCAGAGCGGCGGCGTCGCCGCACAGGCCGCTGCCGAAAACATGCTGAGCGGAGCGCTCCGGCAGTTGTTCGCGCTGAGCGAAGCCTATCCGGACCTCAAGGCCAGCCAGAATTTCCAGCAGCTGCAGCGCGAGCTGTCCGACATCGAGAACAAGATCGCAGCGGCGCGGCGCTTCTTCAACAACGCGGTGCAGGAATACAATACGGGCATCCAGCAGTTCCCGGCCGCGCTGTTCGCCGGTTCGATGGGATTCACGCCAAGGGAGTTCTTCGACGTCGGCGAGGACCGGAAGGTGCTGGAGCAGGCGCCGCAGGTGAAGTTCTGAGCGGCGGCGCGTGTGCGGGACATAATCACTTCGGGGTCATTCCGGGGCGCGCCACAGGCGCGAGCCCGGAATCCAGTTTCACTCCCGGCAAGATGGATTCCGGGCTCCCTCGCACGCAGCCAGGTTTACGCGGGCTGCGTACACTTGGCTGCGAATGCTCGGGCCCCGGAATGACGAACCACTGATCGAATTCGGCCATGGCTGCCTACGGGCTTTACACCCACATCCAGTCGAACAAGCGCCGGTCGGTCGCGCTGCTGATCGGGCTGTTCTTTCTGGTCTATCTCATGGTGTATGCCGGCGCGCTGCTGGGCCTGGCGATCGCCGACCCGGCTCCGCTCGGCTCGCTCGCCGAGGACGCGTTGATCATGACGCTCTACGCGTCCCCATTTGCAACCGTGTTTACGGCGATCTGGATTCTCATCGCCTACCGGTTTCACCAAAACCTGATCGACGCCGTCACCGGCGGCCACACAGTCACCCGCGACGAGCAACCGCGGCTCTACAAACTCCTGGAGAACCACTGCAATTCCCGCGGCATCACCATGCCGAAGCTCAAGATCATCGACGACGATTCGCTCAACGCCTTCGCCACGGGCCTCAACGACAAGCAATACTCCATCACGGTGACGCGCGGGCTCGTCGACCGGCTCGACGATGCCGAACTCGAAGCCGTGCTCGGCCACGAGCTGACTCACATCCGCAACGGCGACGTGCGCATGCTGGTGATCGCAGTGGTGATCGCGGGAGCGATCGCGTTTTTTGCCGAGCTGTTCTTCCGGCTGATGTTCCAGGGCGGCATGCGGTTCGGCCGCGGAAGCAGCAGCAGCGACAGCAAGGGGGGCAAGGGCGCCGGCATCGCCATTCTGATCGCGATTGCGCTCATCGTGCTCGCCTGGATTCTCTCGATCGTGATCCGCTTCTCGCTGTCGCGCAAGCGCGAATACCTCGCCGACGCCGGCGCGATCGAGCTGACCAAGAACCCCGACGCCATGATCACCGCGCTGCGCAAGATCGAGGGCCGCGGCGAACTGCCGCGTGCCACCTCCGCCGTGATGGAGATGTGCATCGACAATCCGCGCGTGGGCTTTTCGAACGTGTTCAACACCCACCCGTCGATTGACAAGCGCGTCGCCGCCATCGTGCAGTTCGCCGGCGGACACGATCCGGGACCGCTGGCGCTGCCGGAGCCGGAGACACCGCCGGCTGATCCCACATCAGTGCCGGACACCGGCACGCCCGGACCGTGGGGCGAAGCCGGCGAACCGCAGAGCGGCGGCGACAAGTCGTTCCTGCCGGCACGCCCGCCGGTCGAATTGGGCGGCCCCGCGCCAGGCGGAACCGAGCCCGGCCCGTGGGGGCCGCACCGGCAGAGCTAGCGCGGAACGCATGTCGCTTGACCTTTACGATTACTCGCTGACGGCGATCTTTCTGGTCGGCCTCGCGGCAATCTGGATCGCCATCGAGGTCGGCTACCGGCTCGGCGAACGAACCCCTGGACGGAGCGGCAGCAATATCATCGCGCTGGAAAGCGCCGTGCTGGGGCTGCTGGCCCTGATGATCGGGTTCACGTTTGCAATGGCCTTGACACGGTTCGAGACGAGGCGCGACGCGATCCTGAACGAGGCGAACGCCATCGGCACGACGGCGCTGCGCGCCCGCCTGCTACCGGAGCCCCACCGGACTGAGGTGCTGAAGTTGCTGCGAGACTACGTCGATATCCGTCTCGACATCACTCAGCGCGTGGCATCCCGGTCGGACGTGTTCGCCGCAGTCGAGCAGTCGAATCGGCTACAGGAGGCGCTCTGGCAACAGGCCAAGACGATCGCCGCGAAAGATACCAGCATGGTGCCCACCGGGCTGTTCATCCAATCGCTGAACGATACGATCGACGACCAGGCGAAGCGCATCGCAGTATTGCGCAATCGCGTCCCGAACACGGTGATGTTTGCGCTGTTCGCCGTCGCCGCGATTGCCGGCGCGTTCGCCGGCTACGCCAGCGGCCTCGACGAGCGCCGCTCGCGGATGCCGGTCTACCTGATAGGACCGTTGGTCGCCTGCGTCATTTTGCTGATCATGGACCTCGACCGGCCGAGTGCGGGCTTCATCGATGTCAGCCACCAGCCGATGATCGATACCGCCGCCAGCATTCGTGTCTTCGTCGACTGACTTTCCGCCGCGCAGAGCGCACGAGTGGCTCAGTGTCCCTCGAAGGTGACCAGCGTCCGCACCGGCACGTCGAGCGCGCGCAGCTTGGCGGCGCCGCCGAGGTCCGGCAGGTCGATGATGAAGCAGGCTGCGAGCACGTCGGCCCCGAGCTGACGCAGCAACTTGACCGCGCCCTCCGCGGTGCCGCCGGTGGCGATCAGGTCGTCCACCAGTATCACCCGGTCGCCGGGCTCGACCGCATCCTCGTGCATCTCCATCTCGTCGAGGCCGTATTCCAGCGAATAGGCGATCGACACCCGCTTGTGCGGCAGCTTGCCCTTCTTGCGGATCGGCACGAAGCCGGCCGAGACCTGATGCGCCACCGCGCCGCCGAGGATGAACCCCCGCGCCTCAATCCCGGCCACCTTGGCGATCTTCATGCCGGCCCAGGGCTGCACCAGTTCGTCCACGGCGCGACGGAACGCCCGCGCGTTGCCAAGGAGCGTGGTGATGTCGCGGAACATGATCCCCGGCTTGGGATAGTCCGGTATGGTGCGAATCGAAGCCTTGAGATCGTGTTCGATGGACGGGTTGACCATGGGCGCTTTTAGGACTCTGGCGTGAGACGGGACGGACGGCGCTTGCAAGCGGGCGCACTGTGGCGAACCATGGCGCGTCACGCAACCATCCTCGCAAGCCCAACGGTGCCCAATTCCAGGAACGCCTGACATGCCTTCAGCATCCATCGTGCCGATCATCGGCGGCGGACCGGCGGGCATGTCGTGCGCGCTGTGGCTAAAAAACTACGGCCTGCACCCCGTCGTCATCGAGCGCAGCGCGGCGCTTGGCGGCATGGCGCTGCGAAACCCGTATCCCAATCCGTGGCTGCTGGGATGGCCGGGCGCCTCCTCACGCGAAGCCGCAGAGGCGTTCGCGCGCCACGTCGGCCAGGCCGGCATCGAAGTCTGGTTCAATGCGGTGCCGGAGCGGATCATACGCACAGGTGAAGGCTTCGCACTCGACCTTTCGGGCGACGAAGTTCCGCACACGCTGTCATGCCGGGCGCTGACGATCGCCACCGGCACCGAATTCCGCGGCGAGGACTGGCTCGACCGGGTGCCGAACGCGCGCCGCTTCGCGGCGCAGGGCCGCATCGACATCGGCCCGGTCGCGATCGGCGAAACGCCGCCGCAGCCGGGCACGCATGTCGCGCTGATCGGCGGCGGCGACAACGCCTTCGACGTGGCGCACATCCTGCTGCTGAAAGGCGTGCGGGTGACGATCGTCATGCGCGCAAAAGCGCCACAGGCGCAGCCGCGTCTGGTCGCCAAGGTCGAGAGCCATGTCCACGGCGGGCGCGCCGCGGTGCTGGCCGGACGGACGGTCGATGCAGTGGCCGACGACAACAACCGCATCCGCCTGCAACTCGATGACGGTACGAGCCTCGAAGCCGACCGCGTGGTGCTGCTCTTCGGCTACCGGCCGAACTCCGCCGAACCGTGGCTCAACGCGCTCGAACTGCAGCGGGACGCGGACGGCTACCTCTGGGTCGACGACGACCTTCAGACCTCGTGCCCGGGCATCTTCGCGGTCGGCGACATCGCCAATCCGGACCATCCCTGCGTCGCCACCGCGGTCGCTGCCGGCACCGTGGCGGCGCGCGAGATCGCACGGCGATTGGGCTGATCGGCTTTGGATCACGTGAAAGCTCTCTCCGTTCGTCCCCGCGAACGGAGATCGGATGTCGCCTACTTCTTCCGCGACGGCTTGAGCACCCGGCCTGCCACCGCCTCGAGCTTCTTGAGCAGCCGCTTGTCGCGGGCCTCCGGCGCGGTGATCAGCGCGGTATCGAGCGCCCGGTCGGAGCCGATCGGGCACGGCTCGTGCTCGCGCGGGAAGTCTTTCGCGAGCCGCGCGACCAGTCGCTTCGCCTTGTCGGCGTTCTCCGTCAGCACCTTGATGATGTCCTGCACGGTCACGGCGTCATGGTCGGGATGCCAGCAGTCGAAGTCCGTCACCATCGCAACCGTGGCGTAGCAAAGCTCTGCCTCGCGGGCGAGCTTGGCTTCGGGCATGTTGGTCATGCCGATCACCGAATAGCCGAGCCCCTTGTAGGTTATGCTCTCCGCATAGGTCGAGAACTGCGGCCCCTCCATGCAAACGTAAGTTCCACCGCGGGCCATGCCGATGCCCTCGAGACCGGACGCCGCCGCGATGCGCTCCTGCAGCCTGGGCGACACCGGATGCGCCATCGAGACGTGCGCAACGCAACCCTTGCCGAAGAACGAGCTCTCGCGCTTGTGGGTGCGATCGACGAACTGATCGACCAGTACGAAGGTGCCGGGCGGCAGTTCCTGCTTGAACGAACCGCAAGCCGACAGCGACACCAGATCGGTCACCCCGGCGCGCTTGAGCACGTCGATATTGGCGCGGTAGTTGATGTCGGACGGGGAAAGCCGGTGGCCCTTGTCGTGGCGGGCAAGAAACACCACCGGCAGGCCCGCGATCTCACCGACCCGCAGCGCGCCCGACGGCTCGCCCCACGGGCTCTTGATGCGTTTCTGCTTGACCTTTTCGAGCCCCGGCAGGTCGTAGATGCCGGAGCCGCCAATGATGCCGAGCACCGCTTTGGTCATTCGCTCCGAACCTCGCAATTACGTTGAGATGGAGCACGTCAGAGCGACCGAGTTCGCCTCGCGACCATCCGGCAACCTTGCCCTTGTCATGCTTCGCGATAGTTTGCAACGTGCGGCGAACCGAACCGCCTGCAAGAGAGGCTTTATGTCGAACTACGGTGTCCTCGATACCCGCTTCCGCTCGGCACTCGGCCGCATGGCGGAGCAAGGGCGGCTCGCCGCCTATACGGCGCCGGTCGATCCGCATCTCGAGGCTGCGGCGATCATGAAGAAGCTCGACGGCGGCCCCGCGTTGCTGTTCGACAAGGTGGACGGCTTCGACATCCCGGTGGTCGGCAACCTGCTCTCCTGTCAACCCAATTGCGAAGCGGCGTTCGGCATCGACTTCCGCGGCATCCGCGAGTTCGTCGGCCGCGCCCTTGGCGCACCGCAGCCGCCGGTGCTGGTCGAGCGCGCGCCGGTGCAGCAGCACGTCCACACCAAGGACATCGACCTCCGCCGCATGCTGCCGGCGCTGCACCACACCGCCGACGATTCCGGGCGCTTCATCACCGCGGGCATCGTGATCGTGCGCGATCCCGAGACCGGGACTTATAACGCCTCCTACCACCGGTTGCAGATCACCGGGCCCAACCGGACCGGCATCAAGCTCGACTTTGGCCGGCACCTGCGGATTGCCTTCGAGCGGGCCAAGAGCAAGGGCCAGGACCTGCCGATTGCGGTCTGCATCGGTTCCGATCTGGCGCTGCACTATACCGCCGCCACCATGGGCTCGCAGATGCCCGAGCATGCCGACGAACTGGCGGTCGCGGGCGGGCTGTGCGGCCGACCGTTGCCGGTGGTCAAGGCGGTGTCACAGGATCTGGTCGTTCCGGCCGAGACCGAGATCGTGCTGGAGGGCCGCATGCTGGCCAATGAGACCGTGACCGAGGGACCGTTCGGCGAATTCGTCGGCTACCTCTCGCCGGCCGACTCCGCGCCGGTATTCGAAGTGACGGCCGTGACGCACCGCGACAAGCCGATCTATCACGCCATCAACGGCTACGGCCGCGAGACCATCGTGCTGCGCAAGTACGTGCTGGAGGCGAGCCTGCTCAAGGTGCTGCAATCGGCGGTGCCGATCGTCACCGATGCCGAGATGACCGCTGGCGGCCTGCACCGCTTTCATGCGGTGGTGCAGGTCAAGAAGGCGAGTTCGCAGCAGGACGGCTTGCAGCGGAACGCGATCTTCGCGGCGTTCGGCGCGCTCAAGGACCTCGACCTCGTCATCGTGGTCGACGACGACATCGACATCCGCGACCCGCACGACGTCGAATACGCGCTCGCCACCCGCATGGAGGCCTCGCGCGACCTGATCGTGATGCCGGCGGCGCGCGGCCACGAATACATCCGCGCCGGCCAGAACGGCATCCGCGCCAAGCTCGGCATCGACGCCACCGTGCCGTTCGCCGAACGGTCGCGCTTCGCGCGCTGCGTGTTCGAACCGGTGACGGTCGACGACAGGATGCTGTCGACCGATCCGGCGGCCATTCGCGCGCGGCTGGATTTGTGATCGTTCGTCATTCCGGGACGGCGCGGAGCGCCGAGCCCGGAATCCATCCGTCGGAAGTCAATGTGGATTCCGGGCTCGCGGGCGTTGCCCGCGCCCCGGAATGACGACTGGCCGCCGCGCCGGTCAATGAACGGCGCGCCAGACCTTCTTCTTGGTAAAATAGAGCAAACCGGCGAACACGATCAGGAAGATCATGACCTGCAGGCCGATGCGCTTGCGCGCCACCATGTGGGGCTCCGCCGACCACATCAGGAACGCCGAAACATCCTTGGCATACTGCTCGGTCGTCATCGGGGCGCCGTCAGTATATTCGACCTGCTTGTCGGACAACGGCGGCGGCATCAGAATGACGTGGCCGGGAAAATACTTGTTATAGGACGCGCCGGGCGGCAGTTCGAAGCCGGCGGGCGGCTCTTCGTAGCCAAGCAACAGCGCGGTCAGATAATTGACGCCCTGCTCCTGGTACGTCGTGAACATGTCGATCAGCCATTGCGGGAAGCCGCGCTCGTAGCCACGCGCCTTAGCAATGACCGACAGGTCCGGTGGCGTCGCGCCGGGAAATTTCACCAGCGGCGGCGGGAAGCGGTCGGCGATACGTCCGGCGCGCTCGATCGGCTGGCCCTGGTCGTCGACACCCTCCGGATACTTGTATTCAGCGGCTACCGCGGCGGCCTGCGCGGTTGTGAAACCAGGGCCGCCCGGCTCGGCGAGGTTGCGAAACGACAGCAGTTGCATGCCGTGACACTGCAGGCAAACCTCGCGGTAAACCTTGAAGCCGCGCTGAAGCTGCCCCTGGTCATAACGGCCGAAAGGGCCGGCGAACGACCAGCGGTAGGACGGTGGCGTCGCGGTTTCGTGGGCGGACTCCGCCAAGGCAGATCCGCCCAGGGCGGCAAGGGACAAGGTAGCGGCGATAAAGATGCGGGTGAAGGCCATGATGCGTTCTCCTAGGCCTTCGCGCCCGATGGCGGTGGCGCCGATGCCCCGATCGGGAGTCCTTCCTTCAGGACGGACTCGGAGATCGAGTTCGGCAGCGGCTTGGTCTTCTCGACGTAACCGAGGATCGGCAGGATGATCAGGAAGTAGGCGAAATAGTAGACCGTGAAGATGCGCGAGAACAGCACGTAATAGCCCTCCGCCGGCTTTGAGCCAAGCCAGCCGAGCCCGATACAGACGATCACGAACAGCCAGAAGAACTGGCGGTAGAGCGGCCGGTATTTGGCCGATCGCACCTTCGAGGTGTCGAGCCACGGCAGAAACGCAAGGATCACAATCGAGGCGCCGAGCGCGATGACGCCCATCAGCTTGTCCGGGATCGCCCGCAGAATCGCGTAGAACGGCAGGTAGTACCATTCGGGCACGATGTGCATCGGCGTGACTGCCGGGTTGGCCGGGATGTAGTTGTCCGAATGGCCGAGGAAGTTCGGCAGATAGAACACGAACCAGGCGAACAGAATGCAGTACACCACCATGAAGAAGCCGTCCTTGATGGTGGCGTAGGGCGTGAACGGCACGGTGTCCTTGTCGGTCTTCGGCTCGATGCCGGTCGGATTATTCTGGCCGACGGTGTGCAGCGCCCAGACGTGCAGGATGACGACGCCGACGATCACGAACGGCAGCAGGTAGTGCAGCGAGTAGAAGCGGTTGAGGGTCGGATTGCCGACTGCGTAGCCGCCCCACAGCCAGGTGACGATCGATTCACCGACGATCGGGATGGCGGAGAACAGGTTGGTGATGACCGTGGCGGCCCAGAAGCTCATCTGGCCCCACGGCAGCACGTAGCCCATGAACCCGGTCATGATCATGAGCAGCAGCAGGATCACGCCGAGGATCCACAAGACCTCGCGCGGCTCCTTGTAGGAGCCGTAGTACATGCCCCTGAACATATGAATGTAGGCGGCGAGGAAGAACATCGAGGCGCCGTTGGCGTGCAGGTAGCGCAACAGCCAGCCGTAGTTCACGTCGCGCATGATGCTTTCGACGGAATTGAACGCCATGTCGACGTGCGGGGTGTAGTGCATCGCCAGCACCACGCCGGTGACGATCTGCACGCCGAGCATGAACGTCAGGATGCCGCCGAAGGTCCACCAGTAGTTCAGGTTGCGCGGCGTCGGAAACACGACGAAGGACGAATGGACGAGCCCGGCGATCGGCAGGCGCCGCTCCATCCATTTCATGAAGGCGCTTTGCGGCTGATAAGTCGATGGTCCGCTCATGGGAAGAACCTTGCGGGAAAGATGAGGTCGACGAGCCGTCAGCCGATTCGGATCTTGCTGTCGGAGAGAAATTCGTAGGGCGGCAGCGCGAGGTTGCTCGGCGCCGGGCCTTGCCGGATGCGGCCGGAGGTGTCGTAGACCGAGCCATGGCAGGGGCAGAAATAGCCGTCGTACGACCCCTGGTGGGCGAGCGGAATGCAGCCGAGATGGGTGCAGATGGCGATCAGCACCTGAAACTGCGCATGGCCCGCCTTGACCCGCGCCGAGTCGGGCTGCGGATCGGGCAGGCTGGCGAGGTTGACGCTCTCGGCTTCCTCGATCTGCTTCTTGGTGCGGTGATTGATGAAGATCGGCTTGCCGCGCCAGAACACCTTGATCACCTGGCCTTCGGTGATCGGCGTCAGATCGACCTCGATCGGCGCGCCGGCGGCGATCGTCGAGGCGTCCGGATTCATTTGGGCGATGAGCGGAACAAGGGCCGCGATGCCGGCAACGCCGGCGGCCGCGCCGGTGGCAATGTAAAGGAAGTCGCGACGTGTCGGCTCAGCCGAATGCGCCGAATTAGCGGTTGTCACGTGTAAGGTCCCTCTCTCAGACGCTTCGATCCGCCCGCGCTCGGACGCGTGCAGGTGTGCACGACATGCCTGCATCCGAAGCGCCGCGGCCCTCCCACGCCCAAATGCGGAGGACGCCCTTGGCGGTAGCGGGCGAACTGGCCGCTTTCCACCCTGGGGAAGGGGGCCAAACGGCTATTCCTGCGCGGTTTATTGGCACCCTTACAAGGTGAGCGCAAGTGGGCGCCTGCCGCATTGCGGAAAAGTCATGCAAATCCCCATGAGGCAGTCATTTTCGCCCTTGGGGGCACGCGTCCGCCAGGGCGCGGGTGCGGCAAATATCCAGTGGAAAGAGGGCTCACGCCAAACCGCCAGCACGAAGCTTCCGGTGCCGACTGTGGCGGAGAAAGAACGCCGTCAAATCCAGAGAAATCCGGGAGTTCGCTGAACCGCGGGCGGGCGTCGGCCCTGCCATGCGGAAATTCAGATGCTCATCGCCAGAAAGGCGACGCCGCTGATGCCGATCATCAGAACCGCGAGCGAGCCGAGATCGCAGTCAAACCAAAGACTCATGATGTTTCTCCCCGATGTTCGTGGGGTTAGTCGTCGGGGCCGGTTCGATGGTTCAAGCCGGTCGCACGCGGCGGGGCGAGGTGTGTCGTTCAGGTCACACCTGAACGGGCGACCGGCATCCTTAGGCGTTCTTAGCCGTTCTTAGGGGTTCTTCCCGCGACCTCCCCTCCCCGGCAATGCCGCAGAACGTGATCAAGCCGGCTCTTCCGGTTCGTTCTGCGCGGTCCTAGGTTTACGCCCGACCACAGCCCGACCACCGCGCGAACATGGACCCCGACGGCGGGTCCGCATCCCGGAGTTGTCCCATGGTGCAGGTTCTCGACCAGACTGCCGATTCCGAAACCGTGCCGGCGATCGAGGCGACGCTGAACTACGTCAAGAACACCGGCGAGAAGCTGTTCACCTATACGGGCGGGCCGGGCTCGCTCGACGTCCGCACCGGCGGCACGGTCGAGCCGCAGCGGGTGACGATCCGCAACGGCCGCCGCGACGCCAAGGGCTTCACGCTCGACCGCAACGGCTTCCACTTTGTCCCGCATCCCACCCGGATGACGGACTTCTTCGACGAGGACGAAATCAAACGGGTCTACTACCCGGAGATGATCGAACTCATCAAAGCCGAGAGCGGCGCCAAGCGGGTCGTGGTGTTCGACCACACGCTGCGCACCGCCGACGACGCGTTGCGCGAGAAGACAAAAATTCGCGAAGTCGTGCGCCGCGTCCACAACGACTATACCGAATGGTCGGGGCCGCAGCGCGTACGCGACGTGCTGCCGGACGAGGCCGACGCCTTGCTGGCCGGCCGCTTCGCCATCATCCAGGTCTGGCGGCCGATCCGCCATCCGGTCGAGACCGATCCGCTCGGCATCTGCGACGCCCGCAGCGTCGCCGAGAAGGACTTCATCATCTCGGAGCGCATCTATCCGAACCGGGTCGGGCAGACCTATGCGGTCGGCTACAATCCGCAGCACGACTGGTACTGGTTCCCGCGGATGCGGCGCGACGAGGCGCTGGTGTTCAAGGTGTTCGATTCCGCCAAGGACGGCCGCGCCCGCTGGACTGCGCACAGCGCCTTCGAGGACCCGACCTCGCCGCCCAACGCGCGTCCGCGCGAGAGCATCGAAATCAGGACGCTGGCGTTTTTCTGACCGGGCACACGTAAATTCGGCTCGGTGAGGGTGACCTGCCGAATGTCCGCTATTGCCCCGATAACAATCCCGAGGGGCGACATCGTTTCACGTCCGCTTGGGCCACTTGCGTCATTTGGCACCGCAGCGAACGTGGCGTCTATTCGATCACCTCGTCAGCGGCCACGAGCAGCCCAGGGGGAATCGTCAATCCCAGAGTTCTAGCGGTTCTGAGATTAACCACTGTTTCAAACCTGGTGGGCGCCTGCACAGGAAGATCGGACGGCTTGTCGCCGCGTAAGATGCGGTCAATATACGACGCCGCTTGACGCATCTCATCGACACGGTCGGTGCCATAAGACATCAGCCCCCCTGCTGCGACGAGATAGCCAAAGGCATATACCGCGGGCAGACGATGCTGAGCTGCCAACTGGATGATCAAAGGGCTGTGGGCCACTGTGAAAACGTCAGGCGGTATGATCAGGCCGTTGTCGGGCATTCCCGCAAACGCCTGGATGACGCTCGTGATGTCGTCGGCGCTTTTGACCGGATGCGGGACAACCTCGATGCCGAGCGATGCCGCAGGTGATTGTGTCGCGTGCAAATAGAAATCGTAGGTCTTGATTTCCGGATTGGCCACAAACACAGCGCGCCTAATCCCCGGTACAACGTTCTTCAACATCGAGACCCATTTGCCGGCAATGCTGGGTTCGAATGTCGTCAATCCCGTCATATTCCCGCCCGGCCGTGCCAAGCTGGCGATGAAACCGGAACCTATCGGATCGGCAAGACTGACAAACACGATCGGGATCGCGCTAGTCTCCTTTTGCAGGGCCGCTGCAATATTTACCGTGTGTCCGAGCAACACCTCGGGCTGTAATGCCACAAGTTCCTTCGCGAGCGTTCGCGCGTTTTTGGCTCCCGGCGCGTAACGATAATCAATTTGAAGATTGCGGCCCTCCACCCATCCGCGCTTTGTGAGTGCTTGCCGCAGTGCAGCGAGGCGCGCGATCATGTTCGCGTCATCTTCCGCAAGCCCTACCAAAACGCCGACGCGCCGCAGCCGCTCACCAGGCTGCGCCCTCGCGCACAATGGCAACGTCACCGCGCCACCCAGCAGTGTAATGAAAGCGCGTCGCCTCACAGTGGAGTCCTCCGACTAACGGACGTAAACTGCCGCAATCACGCGTGAACCCTATTGTGCATCACGGCAAGATTGATTGCACTACTCGACAGTGCGCCATCGCCCCGGGCTGCGAAGGGTTGCGGCGCAACAACGAAACATCTTGCTTTCGGTTCGGGTGTCGAGATGCCGGGCGGCTCCACAGCGGGTCGCCCGGTTACGATTGCCGAACGATGCTCAGTCGACCGCGAAGGCCGCTGCCGCGAGTTTCTCTAGATCGAGGTACTGCGTCTTCTCGACGGTGACCGCTACGCCGAGGATCGAGCCGCCCTTGAACTCACCGGGCGTCTTGTAGTCCTCGCTCACCGCATCGCCGCTGTCGCGGCCGACGCACAAGCCATCCCCGGCGAGCGTGAACTTTCCGGGCTGCGTTTTCATCTCGCCCTGAGCGACGATCTTCTCGTTTACGTAAAGCGTGGTCTTGCCGAGCGACTCGCCGTATTTACCGGCTTTGTCGCGAATGAACTCCATGCCGAACGTATATTTGCCCGGCTTCAGTTCATCGGAGACGAACTTCTGCTCCGGCTTAATGCCGAGGAAATTGTAGACGTAGTGCAGCTTGCGATCCTTGATGAACAGCGCGTGGCCGCCAAAGCGCGAGCCATGGGCGAAGATAACACCGGAGCAATCCGGATCCTTGATCTCCACGTCCGCGAGGATCTTGTAGGACCGTCCGCGCGTATTGACGGCGACGCCCTCGGGAACGGGCGAGGTGCCGGGATAGTAGATATAGCGGTCGCGCGGCTTTTCCTCGCTCGGACGTGCTACGCCGAGAATCTCCGCAGCGCTGCGGTCATCCAGCGGCAGCACCTTGTTCTTCTTCGCTTCGTCGAACCACGCCTTGATCAGCGCCTTCAGTTTCGCAGGGTATTTGGCCGCGAGATTGGTGGATTCGGAGCGGTCCTTGTCAACGTGATAGAGCTCCCACTTGTCCTTATCGAAATGCCCCTTGCCTGTGAGCGGCGCATGAAGGGCGACGGCCTTCCAGCCCTTTTCCCAGAGACCGCGCGTGCCGAGCATGGAATAGTACTGACGCTTCTTTTTGGTCGGGGCGTCGGGCTTGGCGTCGAAGGTGTAACGCATCGAGACGCCGGATAGCGGGTATTGCTTCACGCCGCGATATTCCGTCGGCATCTTCAGGCCGCAGACATCGAGGATCGTCGGTACGATGTCGGTGGAGTGATGATACTGGTTGCGGACTTGCCCCTTGGACTTGATGCCCTTGGGCCATGAAATGACCAAAGGGCAGCAGGTGCCGCCG